>JAQBTG010000062.1 GCA_027624955.1 Pseudomonadota bacterium | reverse complement strand
CGCAATTCGCGAAGGCGGCCGTACCGTGGGCGCAGGCGTTGTCGCTAAAATTATGGAATAGAATACCAGTCGCGGTCACCCCAGGGTGGCCGTGCATTGTTGAAGAGGGCAGAGCACCTCTCTTAGACGGTTCCGGGACATGACAAAGGACTTTCGGACCGTTCAAAAGAATGAATGAAGGAATTGTAGGGCGCGGGTTGGAGGAGTGTAGCTCAATTGGTAGAGCGCCGGTCTCCAAAACCGGAGGTTGGGGGTTCGAGACCCTCCACTCCTGCCACTATGAAATGCAAATTTGAGCCGACCCTGTTTAAACTTTTGACTGAGCGACTGGATTGAATGGTTAAAGCGACGCCAATCGAATTTCTGCGCCAAGTGCGACAGGAAGTATCCAAGGTAACCTGGCCTTCGCGCCGGGAAACAATAACGAGCACCATTATGGTTATCATCATGGTGGTCTTTATGGCCTTGTTTTTCTTTCTTGTGGATCAGGTGCTGTCGGTTGGCGTGCGGGCCATCCTTGGATTGGGTGGCTAATTGATATGGCAAAACAGTGGTACATCGTGCACGTCTATTCGGGCTTCGAGAAGAAGGTGGCGGCTTCTGTGAAGGAGCAGGCAGTGCAAATGGGTCTCGACGATATGATCGAAGACGTCTTGGTGCCGGCCGAGGAAGTTGTGGAATTGCGCCGCGGGGCCAAGATCAAGTCCGAGCGCAAGTTTTTTCCGGGCTATATCCTCGCTCATATGGACATGACCGATGAGACTTGGCATCTGGTTAAGAACACGCCAAAAGTTACCGGATTTTTAGGCTCCGGCGGCAAGCCCGTGGCGATCAGCAATGCTGAGGCCGATCGCGTGTTGCATCAGGTCAAGGAAGGCATTGAACGGCCTAAGCCTTCCGTGACCTTTGAAATCGGCGAAACGGTTAGAGTGTGTGACGGTCCCTTCACCTCGTTTAACGGCATGGTGGAGGAGGTCGATGAAGACAAAGCGAGAATCAAAGTCGCGGTTTCCATTTTTGGCCGGGCGACGCCTGTTGAGTTGGAATATTCTCAGGTCGAAAAGGCCTGAATAGATAGAGTGTAACGCGTACCATGGCAAAAAAGATTACTGGTTATATCAAGCTTCAAGTTCCTGCTGGGCAGGCGAATCCATCGCCCCCGATTGGCCCCGCGTTGGGTCAGGCTGGGCTGAACATCATGGAATTTTGCAAGACGTTTAATGCCCAAACCCAAGGGCTGGAACAGGGCATGCCGATCCCGACCGTGATTTCGGTCTATGGTGATCGTACTTTTTCATTCGTCACAAGGACACCGCCAGCGAGCTTCTTTCTCAAAAAGGCGGCGGGCCTGGCAAAAGGCTCCGGAATGGTCGGCAGAAATGAGCCGGTCGGTTCCGTGACGAAAGCGCAAATCACTGAGATCGCCGAGAAAAAAATCGCCGATCTCAATGCCAATGACATGGAGGCGGCGTGCAGGATGATTGAAGGCTCGGCGCGGTCCATGGGAATTACAGTGGTGGATTGAGCAATGGCTAAACAAGGCAAACGCGTCAAGCTTGCGGCACAAAGCATTGATCGCTTGAAACATTATGGGCTGACAGAGGCGGTTTCGTTGGTCAAAAACAACGCGGCGGCAAAATTCGACGAGACGGTGGATATTTCCGTTAATCTCGACGTAGATCCGCGCCATGCGGACCAAATGGTACGTGGCATGGTGACGTTGCCGAACGGCACTGGGCGCACCGTCCGGGTGGCGGTATTTGCCAAGGATGACAATGTCGCTCTGGCAACAGAGGCCGGCGCCGACATTGTCGGGGCCGAAGATTTGGCCGAGAAAGTGCAAAACGGCGAAATAGAATTCGACCGCTGCATCGCCACGCCAGACATGATGGTGATCGTCGGTAAGCTTGGCAAAGTATTGGGGCCGCGCGGCCTCATGCCCAATCCAAAACTTGGCACGGTCACGAAAGATGTAGCCGAGGCCGTGCGCGCGGCCAAGGGTGGGCAGGTCGAATTTCGTGTGGAAAAGGCCGGTGTGATTCATGCCGGCGTCGGCAAAGCGAGCTTTAGCGAGCAGGCCTTGAATGAAAATGTGACCGCTTTCATCGATGCCATCAACAAGGCCAAACCGAGCGGCGCCAAAGGCGTCTATATGAAAAAGGTTGCCTTGAGTTCGACCATGGGGCCCGGAGTCAAAATAGATATCTCGACGCTGAGCGCGGGCTAAGAAGACATAACTTTAGATTATTACCAGAAATGGCGGAGGACGTCTCGGGCCGCCATTTTTCCACTGGGCCAGTCAATCGGCCCATCCTGTTCGAGACCGTGGGCGCCGCCCGAAAGAAGGCGGCTTAAGGACATTGGGTCACCCACCAAGACAGGAGTTGTGCAGATGAAGAATAGACCTGTGAAACGATATTCCCGCGCCGCATTGTGCTGCGCAGGCTGTGCCTGAGGGAGGGAATCGTGGATCGAACACAAAAAGAAAAAGCCGTCACGGGTCTCCGTGAGGTGTTTGAATCGGCGCACCTCGTCGTCGTCACGCAGTTCAGCGGATTGACCGTAGCGGAAGCTACGGATTTAAGAAGCAAGATGCGGGATGCCGGCGCAAATTTTCGGGTAACCAAAAACCGATTGGCGCTTCGTGCCCTTGAAGGGACAACGTTCAAAGACATCAGCGGTCTGTTTACCGGCGCTACGGCCATCGCCTATTCAAAAGATGCCGTTGCCGCCGCTAGAGTTGCCGTCGAATACGCCAAGAAGAACAACAAACTAGTTGTTGTCGGCGGCGCACTCGATGGCGACATGTTGAATGTTGATCGCGTTAGGGCCTTGGCGGCATTGCCATCGCTCGATCAATTGCGGGGCCAGCTTGTAGGCTTGATTCAAGCCCCGGCGACCCGGATCGCGGGTGTGGTGCAAGCGCCGGCGGCTCAATTGGCGCGTGTCTTGAACGCCTATGCGGAAAAAAGCGAGGCGGCATAGCCGTCTTAATTAATGATCACAAAACGCACTTTGATTGCGTAAGTTCTAGGAGATAGAAAATGGCTGATTTAGCTCAAATAGCGAATGATTTGTCGAACCTGACGGTTCTTGAAGCGGCAGAATTGAGCAAGATGCTCGAAGAAAAATGGGGCGTCTCCGCTGCCGCGCCTGTCGCGGCGGCTGGTGCCGCCGCTCCTGCGGCTGCAGAAGAGGCCGAAGAGCAGGTTGAATTTACCGTCATGCTGACGGCGTTTGGCGAAAAGAAAATTAACGTGATCAAGGAAGTTCGGGCAATTACCGGTCTTGGCTTGAAAGAGGCCAAAACACTTGTTGAGGAAGCGCCCAAGGAAGTCAAAGGAGGCGTTTCCAAAGACGAGGCCCAAAAGATTAAGGAGCAACTCGAGAGCGCGGGTGCGACAGTTGAGATCAAGTAGGTCACTTGATTTCGCTTTCATTTTTATCGCTTGTGCGGCCGGCGGTTACGCCGGCCGACGCGGCGGCGCGTCGTGCGCTGCCTGAAAAAGCATGACCAAATGCACTGAGTGCGTTTGAAAACGCCTCCCGGTGGCGGGTGATTCCGTCACCCGCCGGTAGGGATTGAGTTGAACAACTTGAGTATTGCGAGAGGCGAGAATGCCACAATCATATATGGGTTATCGGAGACTGCGCAAAGATTTCGGGCGGATCACCGAGATCGCCAAAATGCCGAACCTGATCGAAGTGCAGAAGAATTCTTACGAGCATTTTCTTCAGCGCGATACCGATCGGCGCACGCGTGGCGATTACGGGCTGCAAGAAGTCTTTAAGACGGTCTTTCCGATAAAAGATTTCTCGGACACATCGTCACTTGAGTTCGTGCATTACGAATTCGAAGAACCAAAATATGATGTCGAGGAATGTCAGCAGCGTGGGATCACTTATGCTGCGCCGCTGAAGGTGACCTTGCGTCTGATCGTTTGGGATGTTGACGAATTCACTGGCATGCGCAGCGTCCGCGACATCAAGGAGCAGGAAGTCTATATGGGCGATATGCCCTTGATGACCGGCCACGGCACCTTTGTGATTAACGGCACCGAACGCGTCATCGTTTCGCAAATGCACCGCTCGCCCGGCGTCTTTTTTGATAATGACCGCGGCAAAAAGCACTTCTCCGGAAAGTTTCTCTACGCCGCGCGAATTATTCCCTATCGCGGTTCGTGGCTCGATTTTGAATTTGACGCCAACGATCTGGTGTTCGTGCGTATCGACAGGCGCCGGAAACTACCGGTCACGGTCCTATTGCGCGCCCTCTCGATGTCATCTGAAGACATCCTTTCGACCTTTTATCAGACCGTACGTTTTACCAAGGAAAAGAAAGGCTGGATCGCACCCTTCAACATTGAACGGGTACGCGGAATCAAGCTGCTGTCCGATTTGGTCAATGCCAAGACCGGCAAAGTCGTCGCCGAAGCCGGTCGCAGAATGACACCAAGCTTGATCAGCAAAATAGAAGACAGCGGCATGAAGGATCAGCTGCTGCCTCTAGAAGAAGTTATCGGCCAATATATCTCCGAAGACATCGTCAACGAGGAAACCGGTGAGATTTTTGCTGAGGCCGGCGATAAAATCACTGAAGAATTGTTGGAGATATTTGACGCCGCGAACATCACCGACGTTCCGACCCTTGCGGTGGATCACATCAATGTTGGCGCCTATATTCGCAACACGTCTGCTGTCGATAAGACCAGCAACCGCGAAGAAGCGTTGATCGAGATTTATAAAGTGATGCGGCCGGGCGAGCCACCGACCGTGGAAACAGCGGAAAAGCTTTTCTACGATCTGGTATTCGGCAAAGCGAAGCTGGCCCAGGAAGCGGTCAATGTGTACGCCGGACCGAAGAAGAGCAGCAAGGCCTTAGCCGAGTTGCGACGGGCCGATCTCGGCCTAGTGTGGATTCTCGACCAAGCCGATGAGTGGACACAAATCATCGTCCCCAATGCGGTGCGCCCGGATGAAATCCAAGGACCGGTTTGGATTCTGCAGAGCGATTTAATTTTCCAAGGCTCGGAACGCTACGATCTATCGCCGGTGGGTCGCGTTAAGATGAACATGCGCCTCAATTTGGACGGCGAAGACGCGATGCGCGTCCTGCGCCGCCAAGACATTCTTGGCGTCGTGAAAACCCTGGTTGGAATAAAGGACGGCTTGGACGAAATCGACGATATCGACCATCTTAGCAATCGCCGGGTGCGCTCGGTCGGTGAATTGATGGAAAACCAATATCGCATCGGCCTGTTGCGCATGGAACGTGCCATTCGTGAGCGAATGAGTTCGGTGGAAATCGACAACGTCATGCCGCATGATTTGATCAATGCCAAGCCGGCGGCGGCGGCGGTAAGGGAATTCTTCGGATCCTCCCAGCTTTCGCAATTCATGGACCAAACAAATCCATTGTCGGAAATAACCCACAAACGGCGCCTTTCGGCGCTCGGGCCGGGCGGCCTCACACGAGAACGCGCGGGCTTCGAAGTGCGCGATGTGCATCCGTCCCATTACGGGAGAATTTGCCCGATCGAGACGCCGGAAGGACCGAATATCGGCTTGATCAATAGTCTTGCGACTTTTGCGCGGGTCAATCAGTACGGTTTCATCGAAAGCCCCTACCGCAAAGTAATCGGCGGGAAACTTACCGACGACGTGAATTATCTGTCGGCCATGGAGGAGGGCAAATACACCATCGCCCAGGCCAATGCGACGATCGATAAAAGCGGTAATTTTACGGAATCCTTGGTCAGTTGCCGGCGCAACGGTGATTTCATCGTCTCCGCGCCGGAGAACATAGAATATGTCGATGTTTCGCCCAAACAGCTCGTTTCGGTGGCAACGGCATTGATTCCTTTTCTTGAAAATGATGACGCCAACCGTGCCCTCATGGGTTCCAACATGATGCGTCAGGCCGTGCCGTTGGTACGCTCTGAGGCGCCGTTGGTCGGGACCGGCATGGAGGAAATTGTCGCCCGCGATTCGGGCGCGTCCATCGTCGCCCAACAAACTGGAGTGGTTGAGCAGGTCGATGGCGCCAGGATCGTTGTACGTGGAGAGGCGGGCGGCGATTCCGCTTCGACCGGCGTGAAGATTTATAACCTGCTCAAATTTCAACGCTCAAACCAGAACACATGCGTGACCCAAAGGCCGCTGGTGAATGTTGGCGAGAGGGTCATCAAGGGTGACATCATCGCCGATGGCCCAAGTACCGACCACGGCGAGCTTGCGCTCGGCCGCAACGTGCTGGTCGCCTTCATGCCGTGGAATGGCTACAACTTTGAGGATTCAATCCTGATTTCCGAACGTCTCGTCGAGGATGATGTTTTTACCTCGATCCATATCGAGGAGTTCGAGGTCATGGCGCGCGACACCAAGCTCGGCCAGGAAGAAATCACCCGCGATATACCCAATGTTGGCGAGGAAGGCCTTAAGAACTTGGACGAGGCCGGTATCGTCTATATCGGAGCCGAAGTGCAGCCCGGTGATATTTTGGTCGGCAAGATTACGCCAAAAGGCGAATCGCCGATGACGCCAGAAGAAAAATTATTACGGGCGATCTTCGGTGAAAAGGCATCTGACGTGCGTGATACCTCGCTGCGGGTGTCGCCCGGCGGCATGGGAACGGTCGTCGAGGTCCGCGTGTTCAACCGTCGCGGTATCGACAAGGATGAGCGCGCTTTAGCAATTGAACATGAAGAAGTCGAACATCTTGCCAAAGATAGAAGCGACGAGTTGGCGATTATCGAACGCAACATTTATTCCCGCTTGAATGAGCTCATCATCGGTAAAATAGCCGCCACAGGCCCAAAAGACTTTGGCACCGACGTTAAGCTCACGGAAGATGTTCTCGATTCCATGTCGCGCGGGTTGTGGTGGCAATTCGTGCTCAAGAACGATGCCGTCATGGCCCAAATGGAGGCCTTGAAGCAGGAGCTCGACAGCGAGCGCGAACGCATCCAATCACGCTTTGAAGGCAAGGTTGAAAAAATTCAGCGCGGCGATGAATTGCCACCCGGTGTGTTGAAAATGGTCAAAGTGTTCGTTGCGGTGAAGCGTAAATTGCAGCCCGGCGACAAGATGGCTGGCCGTCATGGCAACAAAGGCGTGATCTCTAAAATTCTGCCGATCGAGGACTTGCCTCATCTGGAGGACGGCACACCGGTCGATATCGTGCTCAATCCACTGGGCGTGCCGTCGCGCATGAATGTTGGCCAAATTCTTGAGACCCATCTCGGTTGGGCATCGCGCGGTTTGGGTAAACAGATTGGGCAGATGCTTGGCGCGATCAGTAACGGTGAATCAAAAGAGCCGCTCAAAAAATTCTTGAGTGAGGTTTATGATGATGATGCCGGCGCCGGCGAGAAATTGGTCAAATCCATGTCGGATGGTGAATTCACCGATTTTGCCAGCAGTTTGCGTGCCGGCATCCCGATGGCAACGCCGGTGTTCGATGGCGCCCATGAGGCGGATATCGTGACGCTCTTGGAGAAAGCCGGTCTCGACAGTTCGGGACAGGTCACCCTGTATGACGGGCAGACCGGTGAAGAGTTCGTACGCAAGGTGACGGTGGGCTACATTTATATGCTCAAGCTGCATCATTTGGTCGATGACAAGATTCACGCGCGCTCGATTGGGCCGTATAGTCTGGTCACGCAGCAGCCGCTTGGCGGCAAGGCGCAGTTCGGTGGCCAGCGCTTCGGCGAAATGGAAGTGTGGGCGCTGCAAGCTTACGGCGCATCCTACACCTTGCAAGAAATGCTGACGGTTAAGTCGGACGATGTGTCCGGCCGCACCAAGGTTTATGAATCAATCGTGCGCGGCGATGAGAATTTTGAAGCGGGCATTCCAGAATCCTTCAACGTGTTGGTGAAGGAAATGCAGGCGCTGTGTCTCGACGTCGATTTACGTTCGAGTAATTGATTCGGCATCCACGGCGAAGGCACGAGCTTTCGCCGATTCATCGCCGCCGCGTGAGCGGGGGCGTTAGTGGAGGATATTCATGAGTGAGTTGATCAATCTATTCGGTCCGGTCAGTGCAACCCAGCAGTTTGACAAGATCAGAATCTCCATAGCCAGCCCGGAGAAGATCAGGTCCTGGTCGTTTGGAGAGATTAAGAAGCCGGAAACGATCAACTATCGGACGTTCAAGCCGGAACGTGACGGCCTCTTTTGCGCGCGCATTTTTGGGCCGATTAAGGATTACGAATGCCTGTGCGGCAAATATAAGCGCATGAAATATCGCGGCATCGTGTGCGAGAAATGCGGTGTCGAGGTCATTCAATCCAAAGTGCGCCGCGAGCGCATGGGTCATGTCGAATTAGCCTCACCGGTCGCCCATATCTGGTTCATGAAATCCGTTCCGTCGCGTATTGGTCTGTTGTTGGACATGACGCTCAGGGAATTGGAGCGTGTGCTCTATTTCGAGAGCTATGTGGTGGTCGAACCCGGCCTGACGCCACTGAAGAAGAATGAGTTGTTGAACGAGGACCAGTTCCGCCACGCCCAAGATGAGCATGGCGCGGATTCGTTCACCGCCGGCATCGGCGCAGAAGCCATCCGCAATATGCTCTCCGAGCTAGAACTTGATGTCGAGCGCGAGCTTTTGCGCGTTGAATTGGCAGAAACGAATTCCGAAGCCAAGCGTAAGAAATACGTCAAGCGCCTTAAGATAATCGAAGCCTTCATTACTTCGGGCAACAAACCAGAATGGATGATTTTGCAAGTGGTGCCGGTTATTCCGCCGGAACTCCGCCCGCTCGTTCCTCTCGATGGCGGCCGATTCGCCACGTCAGATCTGAACGATCTCTATCGTCGTGTTATCAATCGTAACAATCGCCTCAAGCGGTTGATTGAATTGCGCGCGCCGGAGATCATCGTCCGCAATGAAAAGCGCATGCTTCAGGAATCGGTTGATGCGCTATTCGACAATGGCCGGCGCGGTAGGGTCATCACTGGCGCCAATAAACGCCCGCTGAAATCTCTCTCCGATATGTTGAAAGGCAAGCAAGGCAGGTTCCGCCAGAATCTCCTCGGCAAGCGCGTGGACTATTCTGGCCGCTCGGTCATCGTCGTTGGGCCTGAACTCATGCTGCACCAGTGCGGGTTGCCGAAGAAAATGGCGCTCGAATTATTCAAGCCGTTTATCTATTCCAAGCTCGAACTTTATGGCATGGCGACAACGCTCAAGGCAGCCAAGCGCATGGTTGAGAAGAGCCGGCCTGAAGTTTGGGATATCCTGGAGCAGGTAATCCGCGAACATCCGGTTATGCTGAACCGCGCGCCGACATTGCATCGCCTCGGCATTCAAGCTTTCGAGCCGGTACTGATCGAAGGCAAGGCGATTCAGCTTCATCCATTGGTTTGTGCGGCGTTTAACGCCGACTTTGACGGCGACCAAATGGCCGTTCATGTGCCGCTGTCGCCTGAGGCACAGCTTGAAGCTCGCGTCCTGATGATGTCGACCAACAACATTCTTAGCCCTGCAAACGGCAAACCGATCATCGTGCCGAGCCAGGATATCGTCCTTGGTATTTATCATCTGTCGTATTCACGCACCGGCGAACCGGGCGAGGGTATGTCATTCTCAGACGTCAACGAAGTGCGCAGGGCTCTTGAGTCGGGCGCCGTGACATTGCACAGCAAAGTCACTTGCCGAGCTGAAATCATGACACCCGAAGGCGAGTTGGTCACCAAGAGGCTGGAGACGACGCCCGGAAGAATGCTTCTTTCAGAAGTTTTGCCAAGAAACGCCAACGTACCTTTCGATATGGTCAACCGGCTTCTTACCAAACGCGAGCTGAGTTCGGTGTTCGATTCCGTCTATCGCCATTGCGGCCAGAAGGAAACCGTCATATTCGCCGACCAGGTGATGAAACTGGGCTTCAGTTACGCCGGCAAGGCGGGCATTTCGTTCGGCAAGGATGACATGATTATTCCGGCTCAAAAGATCGAACTGGTTTCCAATACCTATCACCTCGTTGAGCAGTATGAGCAGCAATATGCCGCCGGATTGATTACTCAGGGCGAAAAATATAACAAAGTGATCGACGCCTGGTCGCAATGTACCGACCGTGTCGCGACGGCGATGATGGCCGGCATGTCGGATTCTGCGCGGGACGATCTTCCGGAAAATGCCGGAAAAACCCTGAATTCGATCTACATGATGGCCCATTCGGGCGCGCGTGGCTCAGAAGCGCAAATGAAGCAGCTCGCCGGAATGCGCGGTCTCATGGCCAAGCCTTCAGGTGAGATCATCGAG
>JAQBTG010000061.1 GCA_027624955.1 Pseudomonadota bacterium | reverse complement strand
CTGGGCACTGCTCAGGTACGAGCGTATCTACCAACCGACGCCCGCCTAACGAACTGGAAAGCGGGCGCCAACTTGCGAGGGTAACAACGATTTGATGGCGAAACAGGGTAACACCCGAGATCGGCCAAACCCGAGGCATTGTCCGAGCATCCAGCTCGTTAATGTGACTGGGCGTCGATCTTTCGGATTCCATCAGGGCCAGCGGTCAGCGTGCCGCGGCGAAAGGCCGGATAAATGACTGCAAGCTCTACCGCCGTTTCAAATCAGATTTTCCCTTGCAACACCGGGGGCGTCCATACATGACAATGCCAATCTTACAGCGCGTCAGCTAAGTGAGAAGCAGATAAACGAAGCCGATGGCGATTCCGACCGCAACCAACAGAATGGCGATGACGATGGCCATGACGCGAATGACGCGGCGCACGCTGTTTTGTGTATTGGCGAAAGGCACCACATTGAAAACAAGGCCGCCGATCACCACCATGATGCAGCCGGCAGTATAGAGCTCTTTAACGAAAGGCTGAAAAATAAACAACAGGGCGAGCAGGCAGATAGTCAGGACCGAGGCGACGATCAGGCGCGCGGTGCGGGGCGACATGTTGCGGCTCAGTTGCACGGCCTTCATGCGCCGATCCTTTTGCCGTCACTGTTGAACAGATGAAGCTGTCCAGCGCGCGGACGTACATGAATGAGGGAGCCGAGAGGGGGTGCGGCGCGATGGTCGGTGACGACGCGCAGTTCTTCGACTTCCGTTGTTACATGCAGCAATGTCTCGGCGCCCATCGGTTCAATCAGATCGATTTTCCCGGAGAGCGTATCTGCTGCACTTTCCGAGGCCAGGTCAAAGCTACGCGGCCGCACGCCGATGATGATTTCCGCCTGTGCGGAGACCGGTTCGAATATTGTCGAATCAATCGGCAGAGTTAGGCCTTGGCGGCATATCTGCAACTCTATGCCGCCGCCGTTTAGCTTTAGGTCGCGCCCATCGAGCAAATTCATTTGCGGTGTGCCAATAAATCCGGCGACGAATTTATTGGCCGGGCTGGCGAATATTTCATGTGGTGTCGCTACCTGCTCAATCAGGCCGTCGCGCATCACGGCGATGCGGTCGCCAATCGTCAATGCCTCAATCTGATCATGGGTGACTATCACGCTGGCTTTGTTGAGGTCCGAAAGCAGCATTTTGATCTGGCCGCGCATTTCCTGGCGCAGTGCGATGTCGAGTCGGCTGAGCGGCTCGTCAAACAGGAAGCATTGCGGGTTGCGGATAATCGCGCGGCCCACGGCGACACGCTGCTTCTCGCCTTCCGACAACCTGCCGGGGATGCGGTTGAGAGCGTGGTCAAGTTCGAGAATTTTTGCGATACGCAGAACACGCTTGTCAATTTCCGCATTGTCCAATTTTTCCGCATGCAGCGGATAGGCCAAGTTCTCGGCCACGGTAAGGCTCGGATAAAGCGCGTAGAACTGAAATACCATGGCAATGTCGCGCTGCGCCGGCTTGAGGTTGTTGACCCGCTTGCCGGCGATAAAGATATCGCCTTCGCTGGCCCATTCGAGGCCGCCGATCATACGCAATGTTGTCGTCTTGCCGCAGCCCGAGGGTCCGAGCAGGCACATCACTTCACCCGCATCGACATCGAGATCGACCGAATCAACTGCCGTCAGGGTGCCGAAGCGTTTGGTCAGGTTGCGCAGTTCGATATCAGCCATGCCCCTACCTCAACGCTTGATCGTGCCAAAAGTGACGCCGCGCAGAAGTTGGTTCTGCAGTAGGAAAGTCACCAGCACGACAGGAATGAGAAACAATGTTTCAATTGCCGCCAGCAGGCCCCAGCGCACGCCGATATCGCCGCCGATGGTCGACGCCATGGCGACAGGCACGGTGCGCGTCTCAATACCTGTTAGCAACAGGGCGAAGAGATATTCGTTCCAGGTAAGAATGAGGCCAAAGACTGCTGTCGCGGCGATGCCCGCCTTGACTTGCGGCAGGCAAATTTTGAAGAAAACCTTGATCTCGGACGAGCCGTCCATGCGCGCTGCGTCCTCCACTTCGCGCGGCAATTCATCGAAGAAGCTCTTCATCATCCAGATGGTGAAGGGCAGGTTGAAGGCGGCATAAAGCATGATAATGCCGAGATAACTGCCGGCCAAGCCGGTAACGCGAAACATCAGAAAAATCGGAATGATGACGATGATAGGCGGCAGCATGCGGGTGGTGAGAATAATGAACATGTAGGTTTCATTGCCCTTGAGCGGATAACGCGAGAAGGCGTAGGCCGCGAGCGTGCCAATGATCAAGGCAATCAGAACGCTGGTGCCGGCGATAAAGATGCTGTTGAAAAAGAACAGGTCAAATTTTGAGTCGACCGCCTCACCGCCGGTTCGATAAACGCGCGAAAACACCGCTGAAAAATTTTCTAGGGTTGGCGTAAAGAAGAATTTTGGCGGCACCGTGAGAGCGTCCGTATGGGTCTTGAACGCCGTTAGAATGATCCACAACACGGGAAAAAAATAGATAAAGCTGATGACTGCCGTAATGGCACTTCGCCCCAACCCGGCCTTACCGATTTCCTGTTTTTTTATCATGTCAGGACTCGTCCTCAACCGCGCGCTGGCGTACGAAGAATAGATAAAGATTGGTCAGCACAATAACCGTGAACAACAAAATATAGCCGAGAGCGGCGGATTGGCTGGTTTTGAAATACTGAAATGCGACGCGGTAGACATAGACAGCGATTGTCTCCGTCGATGTGCCGGGGCCACCCTCGGTGACAATCCAGACGATATCAAAAAGCTTAAACGCCTCGATCGTGCGGAACAGGATAGCGAGCAGCAACAGGCCGCGAATATAGGGGAAGGTAATCGTCCAGAAGCGCCGCCACGCAGAAGTGCGGTCGATCTCCGCCGCCTCGTAAAGATGCTTGGGCACACTCACCAGGCCGGCTAGTACCAGCAGCATGACGAACGGCGACCACATCCACACATCGGCAAAAATAATGCCAGCAATGGCGCCTTCGGGCGAGGAGAGCAGGATGTAGGTCTCGCCGGTAATGGCTTTAATCGCCTGGCTCAGCAGGCCGAATGTGGGCTCGTAATAATATTTAAAGAAAGCGCCCACGGCGACAAAGCTCAGCATCATCGGCGTCAATACAAACATCAGCATTACACGTCGGCCGAGGAACTGTTTTTCGAACAACAGGGCAAGTAGGAAACCAACGACAAGTTGCAAAATCACATCGATGGAGACCACCAGGGCGGTCGTCTGGAAGCGGTCCCACACATTGGGGTCTTCTAATATTTTGATATAATTCTTAAACCAGACGAATTCCGGTTCTTTGATACGGTTGGCGCGATATTTGAAAAAGCTCAGCCCGAACGACCACAGCAGCGGAAATATATTCATCAAAACCAGCACCGCCAATGCCGGCGTGACGAGCAGCGGTCCGCGATTCTCGGAGATGAAACGCGCGATCAGGCTCTGTTTTTGATAATATCGATCGGACACTGACAGTTCCGCTTAAAAAATGGGTTGCATGATAAATTTAGAAAAAGGAAGCGCCGGGGATAGCCAAACACCACCCCCGGCGCTTCTTATGTAACAATCCGTCTACTACTCAATGCGGTCTGCTTCGCGAAGCAGTTCGTCTTGGAACGCGGCAATCGAGTCCAGAGCTTCCTGAGCGGAAATCTGGCCGGTGATCGCTTTGTCAAAGGTTTGCTGCTGTTGCACGAGAAGTTCGAAGAACTCCGGAATGTGCCAAACATCTTTCTGCCATTTCAGCTGCGGACCGAAGGCATGGTTCCACGGTCGGTAGCCAGCATAGGTATCGCTGTTATGCACGCTTTGCAGGCCGCTCTGGCCGCCGGCCGCAGCGAATTTGTGCTGAGTATCAGAGGACAACCACCATTTGACGAAGTCGACCGATTCCTGGGTCACGAGATCACTATTCCAGGTAGTCAGCACGAAGGGCTGGCCGCCGATATTGGACCAACGCTCAATGCTGCCGTCGCTGTTCCTGAGGCCCGGCATCTGGGCGAAATCAACTTTGTCCGCAACCTTGGAGGTTGCCGGCGAGATCGCTGATTCAGCGAAGCCAATCCATTGGATATTGGCTGCCGTTTTGCCCTCACGGAACAATTCGTCGGTCTTGAAGATATCCATGGTGCCGGTCTTCACCACCGGAGGCATAAATTTGAGCAGAGAAAGATAATGCTCGAACGCTTTGATCGCCGTCGGTGAGTTGACGACGCCGAGCGCTTGGCCGTTCGGCTGCTTAGTTTCGTCCCAAGTATCGCCACCATGCTGCCAGATAAAGCCGTTGATCTGCATGGTGTTGAAGTCGTAGCCGATGCCCGCCTGATAGGTGAGACCATAGAAATCGTCAGTGAGTGTCTCGCCGGCCAGGGATTCGCCTGCGCTGCGGCGGAAAAATTCGCTGAAATCGCGCACTTGGTCCCAATCGGTGTTGTTCATCTCAGTCGGCGAGCATGGAAGTTTGTAGCCGTACTTACCCTTGAACGCGGCCTGCTCGTCAGTGTCGCAGAAAATATCCTTGCGGTAATAGTTTACCAGCACGTCCGGCATCTGCGGGAAGCCGTACAAATTATCCGACTTGTGCGGATAGGTGGAATAGGCGTCGACTAAGTTGGGATGGAGGTCCTTAAAGATCGCCTGAAGCTCCGGATCGGCATCGATGATGTCGTTGAGCTTCATGAAGTAGCCACCTTCGATGAAGGTGCCGAGCCACTGACTGTCGCTCACCGCCATCTGATATTTCTCTTCACCCGACGTCAGCGAGGCGGCCAGTTTTTCGTAATAGTTGCCCCACGGCGTAAAGTCGAGGGCGATGGTGACATTGTTGCCGCTTGGCGCCTTGTAAAATTTGTTGGCCAGATCCTGCATGATGTGGGTCGGCGGCCAATCGGGCACCGCCATATTGATGGTGACGTCTGCAGCTGAGGCGGCACCGCCGAAAGCGCCCGAAATCGCTACGGCCATTGCGCCCGCCAACAGGGCCATTTTGCCCTTCTTAAACAATTCCATAATATTGAACTCCCTGTCTAAAAGTTAAGGTTGAACGGATCTTATTGCCGGGCATTCTTGCGGGCCCTTTGAAAGAAAAAGGATCAAGCGTTTTTGCTTTGTGAAGTCACATAACCAGAGCGCCTGACTCTTTTAAAAATAAACGGCCGTCGTGCGGATTAAAGCGCACTCGAATTTCTTCACCGGCGCCGTGACGCGCGCCTTCCGCCTCCGGTACCACCATTTTCAGCACCTCGTTTGCGGCTATTAAACCAAGAATAGTGATGTCTCCCTGTGGTTCGGTGATGGCGATCTCAGCATCGAATGCGCTGCCCGTTTCACTATCTCCGGCAAGTTTTATGTCTTGCGGGCGGACGCCGAGGTAAAATTCCGTGCCGGCGCCGAAGGCTGTGATCGAATCTCTTAAATCCGCCGCTTGCACATTTAAAAACGGCAGTTCTAGGCTGGGTTCATCGCCATCGCGGCGTAACGTTGCCGGGATAAAATTCATCGGCGGGTCACCGACAAGGCGCGCCACTTTGCGGTCGCGCGGCGCGTCGTAAAGCTCGCTCGGTGTTTCGATCTGCACAATTTTACCGTCGATGATCACGCCAACGCGCTGGCCCATGCTGAGCGCCTCGAGCTGATCCGGCGTGGCGTAAATCATGGTCATGCCAAGCTCGCGGTGCAGGCGTTTGAATTCGGCGCGCATATCATGCCGCAGCTTGGCGTCCAGATTTGTTAGCGGCTCATCAAGCAACAATAATGTGGGGTTGCGGATGATGGCGCGACCGATGGCTAGGCGCTGCTGTTCGCCGCCGCTAAGCGATGCAGGCTTGCGCGTCAACGTGTGGGTAATGCCGAGCATTTCCGCGATCTCATCAACACGCCGCTTAATCTGTTGGCGCGGCAATTTCTCTTCGCGCAGCGGATAGGCTAAATTTTTAGCCGTGCTCATATGGGGATAGAGCGCGAAGTTCTGAAACACCATCGCAATGCCGCGCTGCTGCACAGGAACATCGGTCATATCTATGCCGTCGAGCACAATCCGCCCGGCGTCCAGTTTCTCTAAACCGGCGATGGCACGGAGCGTTGTCGTCTTGCCGGCAGCGCTCGGCCCGAGGATGACGAAAAATTCGCCGTCTTCCACCTCAAGGTCGACATGCTGCAGCGCTTCGATCTTGCCGAAGTGCTTGACTATGCCCTCTAGAACGAGCTGTCCCAACTGTTCTTCTCCACTGATTGTGTAGAGCGTGGCATTCAAGTTGATTTAAGGGCGCCTCGAATAATGCCCATTCCGGTGACGATAGATTAAATCAGGCTCGATGCGAAGAATTTTTGCAAGATTCATTGGTTTTTCAGCGTCCCAGCGGGGCATTGACCTCTGAACCGCTGTTTCAGGCAGAGTCCCACCCTGGGTGCGATCATGGTGGTGCTGTGGCTAAGTGTTCCAACTGAGCAAGGCGGCGCATGTTGTAGGCCAGGTTCTTGAGCCCTATGCGCGCCTTGGCGCGGATGATCCCGATACTGCGCACCAATGTTCCGCCGATATCGTTGCTTTGAGCCCCGAATATATGCTCCACCCGAACACGGGTTTTTGAGCGGGTTTTATTGCCTTGCTCCTGCCGTTTGCTCAGAGGCTTGTTACGGTGTCCCTTATAATGGATACGGCTCGTCAGACCTTTTTCCCTTAGCATCGTTTCGATTTCCGCCGACCGGTAGGCGCTATCCGCCCAGACATCGGATGCCGTGTTATCTGCGTCAAGGACCGCTTCAAGGGCTTGGCTGTCATGCACCGAAGCAGTCGTCACGTGGTAACAACGCACAAGCTTATGCCGACGGTCCACGTTGATATGGTTCTTGTAACCGTAGTGGCTCTTGCCATGCTTCTTGGTCCACCGGGCATCCGTATCTTTTTGGCGGAACTTGGTCGGTTTATCCATCCAGCCCTCCGGTGTCTCACCGACTTTGATCTTTGCATTCTCATCACGCTTGTTGTGCTGGGTGGGAACGGAAACGATGGATGCGTCGATAATCTGTCCACCCATCGCCAGATAACCCCGGTCTTTACAAATAGCTGTCGAAGTTCTCGAATACCGTCGCGATCATACCAGCCTGAGACAACTGTTCTCGATACAGCCACACTGTCTTGGCATCGGGAACTTTATCTTCAAGGCCTAATCCCAAAAACCGAACGAAGGAAAGCCGGTCGCGAATTTGGTATTCCACCTGATCGTCTGACAAATTATAAAGCGCACAGAGCACGATTGCCTTGAACATCACCACAGCATCCCATGGCTTGCGACCCGCCGATGACTTGCGCTGATTGGCTGGTTTGCGCTAGACCGCTTCAAGGTGAGGGCGGAAATCTTCCCACGGGACGACGCTGTCTATTTTTAATAGCGGATCATTTTTGGCATCCAAGTCTGCATAGCGATTGGCGATGTCAAAAAATCCAAGCTGGCTCATGTTTTGCCCCCTGATCTCAACGTCGTGCTAACGTGATTCTATCAGATCAAAAATCAGGGTGGGGATTTTTAGAGGTGCCCGTAAATAAATCGATAGACTTTTTATTTTTTTGCCGATTGTTTTCGGACTGAAGCCGTATATTTTGTAAGCTCGAACGCACGCAGACGAATTCCCAAATCGCTATTACACATTTATAGCAAATGTAAATCAAAATTCATAGCGAATGTAGGCGATGTTAGACTAAATGAGTTGGGTTGCTGTGCGCCTGACATCACCGTCTCGTTGCAATGTGACCGCGTCCGCGGTAATAAAACTATGTTGTTTGGGTCGCTGGCTAAATATAGGGCGATTTATCTTTCTTACGGGCGGCGGCGAGTTATCTGCGTAGCGCGGCCACGCTGTTGAAAATTAATTTGGCAAATAGACAAAGTGAAAGCGTCAGCATGGTCAAAATCGCAAAAATTGAGGCAAGCGCGCATTCGCGCCCGTTTACAGAGGGTGTGATCCGCATGGGGCTCGGGCGCAACGTCAAGCGCGACTTTGTGTTCGTTAAGGTGACGGCGGATGATGGCACCATCGGCTACGGCGAGGCCCATCACGGCCAGAACCTCACCGCCATGACGGAAGTCATCGAAAAGGGCGTCGGTTCGCTGATTATCGGCGCCGATCCGTTCGACAGTGAAGGCATTTGGGAACGCATCAAGCGCCAGCAAATTCAAACCCATGGTCTCGGCGCGGGCAGTATTATTGCCCTGGCCGGCATTGATCTCGCGCTTTGGGACCTGAAGGGTAAACTGCTTGGCCAACCGGTTTATCGCCTGCTCGGCGGCGCAGCGAAAAAAATTCGCGCTTATGTCGGCGGCCTGACGCTCGGATTCCAGCCACTCGATACGTTGGAAAAGGAGGTCGCCGGGTTTCTCGAGATGGGCTTCACCGCGATCAAGATGCGGGTCGGCGATACGCCCAAGAAGGATGCCGAGCGAGTCAGCCATATTCGCAAGACGTTCGGCGACGGCATTGATATCGCTGTGGACGCGGCAACGCGCTATACGGTTACAGATCTGCCGGAAGTGCTCGATTATTGCGAGACCAACCGGGTGTATTGGCTGGAAGAGCCGTTTTCGCCGGATAATGTGCCGGGCTATCAGGAGCTTTCCAGACGCACCAGCATCCCCATTGCGGCGGGCGAGAATCATTACACCCGCCAAGCCTTCCGCGAACTTTTTGAGGCCCGCGCCATCACCATCTGCCAGGCCGACTGCACCAAGGCAGGCGGCATCACGGAGGTCAAGAAAATCGCCGACATGGCCGCCGCCTGGCATTTTCTCGCGGCCCCCCATACCAGCCATTCAATAATTGGCGCCGCGGCCAATGTCCATCTGCTCTGCGCCATTCAAAACGGCCTGATCTTCGAAGCCGATGTGGCGCCGATCAATCCGTTCCGCACCGACCTCGCGCGCAATCCGCTCACCGTAGTGGACGGCTATATCGAACCAAGCGATGCGCCCGGCTTCGGCCTCGATATCGACGAATGCATTCTCGAGCAATATCCAGCCCTGCCCGGCCCATGCTACATCCCGGCCAGCTAAGGTATTTGAAGAAACGATAAACCTGAGGGAATCAAAACAAGGAAGTCAATCTCATGCAACTTGGCATATTTATGCATCCGATTCAGGATTTCAAACGCGGCTACCACACCCTTCTCTTGGAGGACATGGAGATTATTAAATGCGCCGACGAGCTCGGCTTTGATGAAGTTTGGCTGGGCGAGCATTTTGCCCTCCCCTCTGAACCGATCCAATCGCCATTGATGCTCTTTGCCGCGCTCATTCCACAGACCAAGAATATTAAATTTGGCGCCGGCGTGATGTGTCTCCCCTATCAGCATCCGGCCATCATCGCCGGCCAGGCGGCGCAGTTTGACCATATGTCGAAGGGGCGCTTTTATATGGGCATCGGGCCGGGCGCAACGCCGCCCGATTTCGAGATGTTCAAGATAGCTGACCTCGACCGCATGGCCATGCTGGAAGAATCGATCGATATGATCCACGGCATCTGGGCAACCGATCCGCCCTATGAATTCCACGGCGAATTCTGGGATTTCGAGATCAAGCATAATATTCTGCCTGATCTCGGTGTCGGCGCCATGGGCAAACCTTATCAGGACCCGCATCCACCGGTCATGCTGCCGGCCATGAGCCGGGGCTCGGGCAGCATCCGTCTCGCGGCGCGGCGCGATTGGATGTCGATCTCGGCCAATTTCGTGCCCGAAGATGTGTTGAAAGAACATTGGCTACATTATGCCGATGAGCGACAAAAACACGGCCTGCCGGTGAACGGCGAAAAGTGGCGCGCCGGGCGCACGCTGCTGGTGTGCGATACGGACGAAGAAGCCCAGGCCTATCTCAAGAGCCCGGATTGTGCGTTCCGCTGGTATTTCGAATATATCATCGGCATCACCAGCTATGGCGGCTTCGTCCATATGCTGAAACACGACCCGGACATGCCGGACGACGAGATCACGGTGGATTACTGCATCGAAAACATTGTCATGGCTGGCAGCCCTAAAACGGTAGCCGACAAGCTAGCCCAGTTCCGCGAAGACACCGGCCCCTTCGAAACACTCATCATCTCGCACCATGACTGGGTGCACAAAAAACTGTGGCGCCGCCACATGGAACTAATGGCCACAGAAGTAATGCCCCGCCTCCGCGACGCCATCGGCTGGGACAAGGAAGCGGCGGAGTGAACCCAGGGCCGAGAGGATTATCCGAATACCTGCTCAGCTGTCGGGCATATATATGAGATTATTCTTCGGTCGGGGCCGCACGCTACTGGTATCGCGCCAGCCGCATACACTGCAAATTCGGGTAGCGATCATGCATGTTCGTCAAATCTGGACTGAAAGAAGAGTCAATTCTCGGTGGTTTCGGGCCCCCGCCACCATCAAGACCCTACCACCGTCGCTATTTTGCGCCGCAGTAGTTTTGCCCTGAGTGAAGGCGATAATTTCGGACAAGGCACCGATCAGAATGACTTCGGGCTTGCCGCGCTCTTCCCCCTTGTGAACCTCGATGCGATCGATCATGGCGCGTATCAGCTCCATGGCCTGAGGGCGGGAAGATTCATCGGTCAACAAGGATTGCAGTTCAGCGACTTTCCTGCCGTACAGTTCAGCGATGTTGGGATGGAGTTCAACTTCTTGCTCCAAGTGATCCACCTCGAGTGTCCTCTCCAATTCGTGTTTGCGGCCTTCAAGGGAGCGCAATTCGTCACGCACCAGGCCAGGCTCTCCGTCGCCTTCGGTGATGAAGTTCAGGCAGCGCTTGATGGCCCTGTTAACCTTGTTCAATTCTTTATGCGCCTGCCGCTCGTGGCTGCCGCGCTGCTTGCGCAACCGGGTAATTTCAGCTTTGAACTCGGCGACGAACGCCTCGATCAGAATCTCGTTGCCGAGCAGGATATCTTTGAGGCCGCTGAGTATGCGGTTTTCAAGGTCGATCGCCTTGATGCCGACAGAACTGGCGCAGGTACCTTGCTCCCGCTTGGTCGAGCAATAGTAGCGGACGCGGTTGACGATAGTCATCGAGCCGCCGCAGCGACCGCATTTTACCAGCCCGGTCAGCAGGCGCTTTTTGGTCTGGCGCCGGTTGCCGGGCTGTGAAGCGTAGCGCGCTTTGATTTGCTGGACTCGGTCCCATATGCCGTCGTCGACAACACGCAGAGCTGGGACGTCGGTGATGACCCACTCATGTTCCGGGTTGAGCCGCGAGCGCCGTTTGCCGGTTTCCGGGTCCTTGATAAATCGTTGCCGGTTATAGGTAATGCGGCCGAGGTATAACTCGTTATTGAGAATGCCGTTGCGACGCTGGCGGCTGCCGTTGATGGTGGAGGCGTTCCAAGGCCCGCCGCGCGGGCCGGGGATATTCTCCGCGTTGAGGCGCCCGGCAATGCGGCGCGGCGCCAGACCATCGGCATATTCCTGGAATATCCGTATCACGATTGCCGCCTGAACCGGGTCAATTTCTCGTTCGCCCGTAGATACGGAGCCGTTGTCCAGAATACGGCGGACGAGGCTTTGTCAGACTAACTAGGCATGATCTGGCTGATCAGAATCT
>JAQBTG010000060.1 GCA_027624955.1 Pseudomonadota bacterium | reverse complement strand
GGCCGGATTTGCCTCAGTATCAGACGATGTGCCCACTTTCGCCGCCACTGTTTCCGGCTTTTTCGTCGGCGTGACTGCCGCGGTTTTCACCGAAGTTTGCTTCGGCGCGGAAACCGCGATCGTTTTCTCGGCCACCATTTCAGCTTTGGCTGCGGTCTGTTCGGGCTGCGTGATGATTTCGGTTTTTGCCTGCGACACCGCCTCGGGCTGGTTCACCTCTGATTTTACCGCTGGCTCAATCGCCGCCGTCTTGTTTTCGGCGCTTTTGACCGTCGGCTCAGGCTTGGCTGCCATTTCCGTGACAGGTTGTGACGCTTGGATCGGCTCCTCGGTCCCTGCACTGGGTTCCACAGCCGCCATTTTGGCTGCTGCCGCCGAGTCACTTATCTCTTCACCGCCAGCCTTCTCATCACGGGTCGTCGCTGCGACCGGTTCGATAATTTTGTTGGCGCTATCGTTCTGTTGCAGAGCCGCCGACGCTAACTTTTGCTGGGTCTTAATTGAGGCCAGCTGTGAGATGGTATCAACATTCACTTGGCCCATCGCGGCCAACAGGCGGTACACCGCGATACGCGCGTCATGCTGGGCCGCGACCAACTGGATGCGTGCGTCGAACATCTGGCTTTCAGCGTCGAGCACGTTGATCACAGTTTCTTTGCCGGCTTTGCGCAGTTTGCTGCGTCCGCTGAACACTTCGGCGGCGATGTTGACCGCGTTTTGCAGCAAGGTCACGCGCTGGCGCGCCGTATCCAGACCCGACCACGCAAGGCGGGTTTCTTCGCTGATCTTGCGCTTAACAAAATTTCCCGAATTGATGCTCGACAAGTAATCATGCGACGCCCGGGCGACGCCAGCTCGGGTGGCGAAACCATTGAACAGGTCCCAATTCGCCTGAACCTTGGCCGTATAATTCCGCCGGCTGCCGCGAGTAGCCGCGAGATCGTCTTCGTAGGACCATTCAGCGACGATATCGACGGTTGGATAAAATTCCGCTTTGGCGATGGTGCGCTGTTCTTGGGCAATATCGACGCGTTTCTCGGCCTTACGAATTGCGGGATGTTCAACCAACGCAGAGGCAATCGCTGTATCGACATTCTCTGGGATCAAGCCCAGCGGCGTTGTCGGCATGACCATTTCGGAGGTGGTCGGTTCATGCCCGAACACCTGGTTGAAGCGGCTCCGCGAATCTCTGAGCGCTCCGTCGAACGCGACGATGCGTTCCTTGGCCACTTGCAGGCGTTTCTTCGCTTCCAAAACATCTAAAGTGATGCCGGCGCCACGGCGCACGCGCTCATCTTCAAGCTCGAATTGGCGCTGGATTGTGGCTGTATTTTCGGTCGCCAACTGACGCAGACGAATATTGCGCAAGACTTCCAAATATATTGAGACGCCTTCAAACAACACGCCTTGTTCGACTTCTTCCAAGCTGATTTCCGCGGACTGCTTGGCCAAGTTGGCGTTGGCGTTGTTGGCCTCGTTGAGATAGCCGTTAAACACAGTTTGCGTAAGTGTGACGCTGGTCTGGCGCGCTTGTCCCGTGGTGAAGGGGCCTTGGCCTGGCGTGGCGGTGGTCCGCCCTGGGCTGTCGATGCGCTCATAGCCGAAATCGCTAAAGGCGCTGATCCTTGGCAGATATTCCGCGAACGCGGCGTTCTCGCCTTCCTCGCTGGAGGCAACATTTTGCCGTGCCGCCCGGATTTGCGGGTGGTTGACGAGCAATTGCGCAACTTCTTCCTGAAGTGACTGCGCCGAGGCCTGCCCTTGAATTCCGAAAATTGATGTGGTTCCGAGAAGTGCCGCGGTAAACGCAACGACACACAGACGCCTTTTCATGGTAAATAGCCTGCCCATTTTATCGACAATACAGCTTTATCGTTCCAGGCTGCGGGCGCCAATCGCCCGACAGTAACCCCCCAAATTGGTTTCACATTATCACAAGTTCTTGATTCTGAAAGGTATCCCAGCTTGTCGACCCGTCCCCGCAAAGGCCGGGAACTGCCTTGTTTTTGCTGTTGGCGACCCGCCTCGGAATTAGGCGTCAATCGACAAATTTCCTTTGGGAACAGATATGCAGGCCAGACAGGAGCCCGCTTCTGGTTTTGCGCCGGGTTCATTAAGATAATTGACTTCACCAGCTTTGATCGCAGTGATGCAGGTGCCGCAATTGCCGGCCCGGCAGCCGAAATCGATGTCGATATCATTTTCCTCAGCAAAATCCAGGATTGAGCCGATATCCGGGTTCCAATCGAGCGTCTTGCCGGATTTAGCAAAGGTGATCTGCACGCCGGCACTCGCTGAAGAGGCTTCGGTGGCCTCTTTATTGGCTTCGGTCTTGGTCTTTTTCACCGTTGCCGGGCCAAAGGCCTCAAAATGCACAAACTTCTCGGGCACACCCCATTCTTCCAGGGCGGGCACAATGGTGTTCATCATCGGCGGCGGGCCGCACATATAAAAATCGTAATTGCTCGACGGCAAAAGGCGCTTGAACAGATCGACGCTCACGCGCTCGGCATACTGATAATCCTTGCCCTCGACGTCGTTTTCGCCGGGCTTCGAATAGCAAACACACATCCGTACGTTTTCATTTTCGCGCGCAATCTGCTCGAGATGTTCCTTCATGACCTGTTCTCTACTGTCGCGCACGCCGTAGAAGAACCAGGTTTCGCGCTTCGAGCCACTTTCGACAATCTGATTGAGCATGCTGAGCACCGGCGTCAGGCCAATGCCGCCACCGATCAGCACCACTGGACCCTGTTTTGACGTGTCCATGAAGAATTGACCGCCCGGCGCCTTAATGTCGATGATGTCGCTTTCATTCACACTGTTATGGAAATGATTTGAAGACAGGCCAGGCGGCACTTCCGGTTGATCGCGGGGCGGCGGCACGGCCTTAATCGAGCAGCGGTAATAATCAGGGTGATGCGGGCTGTCCGATAGGGAATAGCAACGGATGACCTGCTTCTTCTGTCCCGCTATATCGAGGCCGAAGGTCAGA
Source organism: Pseudomonadota bacterium (assembly GCA_027624955.1). Taxonomy (NCBI): domain Bacteria; kingdom Pseudomonadati; phylum Pseudomonadota; species Pseudomonadota bacterium. The sequence continues at coordinate 9,429 of JAQBTG010000060.1, read as the reverse complement.
TACTGGCCGGGTTTGAAGGGCGGTAACGGCTTGCCGTCATGCGGAGAGAAGTAAAACGAGCAAATGCCGCCGCCTTCCGGCACCTTGCGGCTGATTTCAAATTTGCGGAATCCGTTCCACGACAGCTCGTTGGATTCGCGCTCGATGCGGCGCTGATCCATGATGTGGTCGATTTCAGCCTGGAGTCTCCGATCCTGAATTTCGGCGCTGCCGCCGGCGAACGCCGCGCGCCGTGCATTGCTAGCAATCGTCAAAAACAGAAAGATCGACAACGTCGCCAACACAATGATGGCGATGACATTAATGGCAATATCCATTCTCTCGAGCCTCCCCCCTTAAGCGCCGTTAGAACTTGCGTCTAATTTCAAAGCGCGCACCAGCCAAATTGTCATCTTCCATGCGCCAGCCATGCATGGCATCAGCGCGGAAGATCCAAGCCTCGCTCAATGGCAATTGGTAGCGCACGCCGAGCGCATATTCGTCTCCCCGAGCAGCGCGACCGACCTCATTTTCGCCGTCAATTACCTGTAACGCCGCGGCTTCCACCACGAGTTGCTGGTCGAGGTTGAACAAATATTCCATGCCCAAGGCACCGCCGGCCGTATTTTGGCCAGTATCGTCGAGCTTGGGAAAGCCGGTCAGGCCGTCGGTCTCGAAATTGATGCCGGTATTCTTGAGAATGCCGCCGGCGCCGCCCGCGCGAGCTGCAGATTGTGGCCTGTCGAGGCCGACAAAGAAGTTTGCATAGGGCACCCAGGTCGAAGGTTTGCGCGTAATAAATGAATTTTCGAACAACAAGATAATGCCATCTGCGTTCTGCTGCGCATTGTTGTCGCGGTCCTGGCCGAAGGAATAGACAACGCGCGTGCTGTTTGACAGCCACGCCTTGTAGCGCTTTGAGAAGGCCAGTGTGACGTTGCTGAAGCTCTGGTCGTCCAGCCCTGATTCGCCGTCGAGATGGGCGATGCCTGCTTCCCAATAGCCTTGTGTCGCTTCGATGAAGGCGGCAGCGCCGTAGATATTCACATTGTGATCCGCCGCCACGCCGTCATTATCGAGAATGCCCGCATTGGTCACTTTGTCGATACCGGCAAAGAAAGTGAAATCCATGTTAGAGATGTCGAGTGAGGGGCTGTTGAGCGCCGGGATTGTGATCGCGGCGCCGGTAAAGGCATCTTCAATCCAAATGCCGTTTTGGAACAGCAGCGGCATCAGGCCGAAGGCAAACGGCACATCGATCGAGGAGTAGCTGCCAGCTAGGCCGGAATAAATCGCGCCGCCGTCACCTTCGAAAAATAGCGCGTCCAAATTGCCGTCGAGCTGCAAATCGCATTCACGGTCGGGGTCGTTGTCGGGTGCGTCATCGCCGAAGAATTCGCAGCGCGTAAATTCGCCTTGCCCGTCAAGCGGCCCGATGAACCAGTGAACCCGCTCGGTTGACGTAAAGCGGTAATCGAAATCGAGATTAAGGCGGGTCGCTACCTGACCAACTTCCTTGGCGCCATTGTCGTTGAAGGCAATCGCCGTCCGCCAATCGCCATAAACGTAAAACTGATTATACGTGGGATTCAACGTGCCAAGAAACGTGCCGGCTTCGGAGAACGACCCGGCCGTATAGAGCTCGCGCCCCGCCTCAATCAGCGGGCGGGGCGTTGGGTATGCGGATTTACCGCCATAGATTTCCAGCTGTGCCTCGGTATCGTAGCCGGCGTCTTCATAGACCGGGTCCGGCAGAAACACGCCCGAATCATGCTCCGCCTGCGACGCAGCGGGATCGGTTTCAATATCCTTTGCCGCCGCCTTCTCGACACCCGCTAGTGCAAGTGCACCGGCCAGGAGGGCGACGCCGCCCACCGGCCAAAGTCGAAAGGTGAATCGATAATGCGACTTCTTGGTCAAGGCTATCTCCCTACTTCAAATTCGACGGTGAAGGCGTCGACTTCTAACATCCACTCGTTCATGGTGCGCTCCATTTCTGTAGTCGCACCGACGAACCGCATAAAATAGATCGGCTCGGCCCGGCTGCGCATGCGGAAGGCCAATTTATACGTTCCCGGTTCGCTCAGCAGCTCGCCCGGCACCGAATAGTCGGCATCGCGGCTGGCCAGCGGCGGGATGGAACGGCTCTCCATGCGCACGAACGGCGGATGGTTCATCACCGTTGTCGGTTGCGCCGCTGGGCGCAGGAACGGCAGTTGGTCGACATCGAAATTGACCGGCAGATACATCTCACGGTCGGTTCCCTTGACGTTGGTGGTCAGGAACTTGGTCTGATAATTCACCAATTGATCGTCGAAGGGGATGGCTCCGTCGAGCACATCGAGGCTGTGCTGATCGGCCATGTCGCCGTTGCTGTCGACATAGCCGGATTCCCAAACATTGTTGCCGCTTGGATCGATCAACGCCACGTTCAGCCACAGTTCGGGCTGCGCGCCGAGCGACCCGGACGGCAGGTTGTGGCCATTGTTGGTGTTGGTCACGACATAATGGAAATCGAGATCGTCGCCGACTTGCGGTGGGTCGTCGAAGAATGGGCCGTCGACATGCGAGCCATTCTCCATCACGCGGCGGCGCAGATCGCGTTTTTCCTCGATCAGCACGAGATTATATTCGACGACGGCGCGCGCTTCCTCGCGGTCGAATCGGTCTTCCCAAACTTCTGGAAATTCAAATTCTTCGCGCGTGCCTTTGTCTACTGCTTCTTCATATTCGTCTTCCCAGTCCGGATCGCCCCAAGGTTCGCGCCAGTTGAATTCCAGCCATTCCTGCATGGTCCAGTTTTCGGCGTCGGGATTGTGCGGGAAGATGCCGGGATGAGCGATGGGATAGCCCGGTCCGGCGAAGGAATGATCATGGCGGATACGGTTGGGGTTGACCGGCCGGCCATCGACCACGGCCACGGGGCCGGTCTTAAATTCGCCAGCAACGCCGGGATTGTAGCTCATATGGCAATCCTGGCAGCTCACGCCTTCCTGATGGGCCGGCGAGTCACGATATTGTTCCCACACAACTTCGAGCTTGATGCCGAGATTGACCGCAACCTGATGGCAGGATGCGCAAAATTCTGATTGCGACAGCTGGTCCATCTTGACGGCCGAGGTGTGAATTTGATTGCCGCGTTCTTCTTCGTTGGTCGCCACTTTCCAAGAGCTGGCATCGGCCACCACTTCAGCAACGCCGTCGCCGCCGATATTACCAAACACCGGCTGGAAGATGCTGCCTTCGACAATCCGGCGCTCGCCGTTGGAGCGGCCATTGGCTTCGTTGACGCGATGGCAGGTAATGCAGGTGACGCCTTCGCGCGAAACCTGACTACGGTCCCAAATCGCCATTTCGCGGGGCTCGCCCATCGCGGTTCCGGCACTGATATGACAACGCACGCAAAACGCACTGATGGTCGGCGCCAGCGAATTAATGGCGTTCTCGAATTTATGAAACATCGGCGAGATCGCCGAATAGGCATGATTTGACGACGCCCATTCGCGGTAAATATCCTCATGGCAGGATTTGCATTTCGACGCACTCGGGAAGAGATCTTCATCCGCAAGCGCACTATGCATCTCGTCGCCAGTTTCTTGACCATCGGCACTGGCCGGCGCGCCTTCGTGCTCATCAGCGCTGGCCGGCGATTGCCAAGCCAAGACCGTAAGGAGGCCGAGAGCGGCGAGGAACACGACGCCGAGGCGCCAGGGGTTATTCGCTTTGTTTTGCCGCGTCTTCATTTCTCACCATCCGTAAATTGAATCCAGGGTCAGCGTGATACACATGACAGAGCTGGCAGTCCTGTTGGACCTGTCCTTCACTGTGACACTCCGCACAGGTCTCCTGTTTTATCGCAAAGAAGTTGCTTTGGAAGTGATGTGGATCACTTTGATCGAACGCCTCCTGGTAAGACGCCTCGGGATTGATTTTATGGCAGGTGCGGCAGCCGTTCTCCGGGTCCATCAAATTGACGCCCTCCGGACTGAGCAAGGTGATATGCGCGCCGTGCGAATATGTCGTATACGGCCTTGCTTGGCTTGCCCGGTAGCGCCATTCGGCTTCTTTGGCACCGCCTTCTTTGTCCGAAAGCGCGTGGCATTTGGTGCAGGCGCCGACGCCCTCCTTACGATCCAAAACAGCCTCATGCATGGCCTCGGCATTGTCGGCGTTATCACCATCGTCACCAGCATTACTCGCCAGTGCGAAAGAAATCCACGCCTTGGCGACGCGATCACCATGGCCGACTGGCTTGTAGCGCAGCTCAAGCGCCTCGCCATGCCAGCCACCGAGCGTGCTCTCCGCCGGCGCTTCATATTCAATATTTGACGCCCAGGCGCAGGCCACACGCTTGACCAGTTCCGAATTGAGGCCCGACAACATCACTGGCGATACCGTCTCACCCGCACGTTCATCTACCAGCTCGGCCAGCGGCGCCGGTCCCTCTTCGACCAGGCGCATGATGAATTCCTGCATGGGCGGGCTATAGCTGTCCATGTCGTCTGCCGGCGTGCCCATCAGATAAGCGGTGATCGGACCGCCTTCCTCGAGCGAAACGGCTTCATATTCTTCTTCCTCTACCGGCTCTGCCATTTCCATTACATCGCCGGCTTCGATCGCTTCGTTCATCGTTGCCATCTGCTCGCGCAGCAATTCCCAGCTCTCCAGGGTCGGTCCGCAGGCTTCGGTGACGGCATCGCGGTCAATTAGGTTCTCGTTGAATTCCGGCAGTCGCAGCACCACCAATTCGCGTTCGCGGATGGTATCGCTGTGACACGCCGCGCAGGTTTCGTCGAAGCCCGCCGGCGCAACGGCGCGCGCTGCCGTATCGACTGCATGGCAGGATGTGCAATCCGCCGGTGCCCGTTCCTGATAGCGCTGGTCGGCGAAATGTTTGGCCAGATGAGAGGAATGATTGAACTGCACCGAAGTGCGGCGATCATGCGGGAAGGCGGCGGGAAATGCCGGATGGTTAGCGGAGAAACTATCGATTTTGGTCTCATGGCAGACATTGCATTGGGCGTCTGACATGGTCTTGATATCTGCATCCTCGCCCTTGTGCTCGGTATGGCACATGACGCATTCCGTCGCTTGCGCCTTGGACGCAAAGGATGCGTTGTGGCCAATCCGCGCATCGCCGCCGAAGGTGTGGCAATCGACGCATTGCCCAGTCATATCCTGCTCGTGGAACGCCGATAGGAACCAATCGCCGGCGTCCTGGTCATGTGCCGTGTGACACGATGCGCAGCCTACTGCCGAGGTAAAGTTAGCGTGTCCGCCGGTCAATTCGCCGGCCTGAATGATTGAATCGCGCGCTGCGCCACCGTCGCCCAAAGTCAACATGAACGCGATGATCGCGACCACGAGCGAGAACGCACTGATGGCAAGGATGCCGCGCAGGCTCCTAATCGTGCGTTTGGGCTGACAGGGCGGGTGTTGCTGGCAACAGGCGCCGCTCGGATCAGGGCCCTCTTCGCACGGGCCGCCGGCGATCGCTGAACGCCGGCATTCCCAGCGGTCGCCAACCTGGGCCGGGCGACATTCGCTCATGCCGCCGCAGCGCCCGGTCGTGTTGGGGCCGAATTCGCATGGCTTGCCCCACGCTGCGGCGCGCCCGCAACGGAAATTTTGTGTCGGCCGCTCGTAGCGGCTGATATCGTGTTTAAACTTTTCCGGATCCATCATATCGCGTACACATTCACGACAATCACGTGCCAAAACATTAGTCCAAGAACCGCAGCTGCCAATGGCAAATGCACCAGCAACCAGTATTTCATCGTGCTCTGACAGGCATAATGGATATCGATCTTGGCCTTCATTTCCGCCAGATCATTCAACCGGTCCAGATGCACCCGTTCGCCATCGTTCAAATAGCGGTCTACGGTGCGATACTGATTGCGGAGCCAATGTTGTCCGGAATTGCCGCCAAAGGCGTTGTTGAAGAAAAATCGCGGCCGGCGGAAAAACCAACTCATCGTTTCCATATAATGCCGCGCCAAGGTGTCGCTGCCCGTCTCTTCTGTGCAGACGCGGACTTCCTCCTCGGCTTTTTCCCTGATTTCCGACAATTCTGCCGGAATGCGTTCATAGATGATCTCGAAATCGGTTTGCACCAAGCGGCGGGGATTTATGCGCTGAATGATGTATCCGAAAATTCCGCTTAACGAAACCAGATAAAACACCAGGGCGAGCGCCTGTTCGTAGCCACCGGTCGGCCAGATTGATCCGGTATGAATAAAGAACAGGATTACCGCTGCAACACCGCCCACCACATGGATCGCCAACCAATAGGCTGAGCGCACAAGCGGCACCATAGCGAGCTTCTTGCGCGCATTGAACAGCGCCAAGATCATCAGCAACGCAAACAGGGTGTAACCGGTGATAAATTCGGGGCGTTCTAATTTCAGCTCTGCGAGATGGCTATACACCGCCAAAATTATCAAGCAGACGATGGCGATGCCCCACAGCAGGGTATAGCGGATAGCGATTGGGCTCATGTTGAGGCCCCAAACGTCTCGTCACCCTGGAAATTAACCCGTTTGAGCGCATCATGCGCACACGCGCGCACGCAGGCCGGCCCACCCGGATTGGTTTCACAGAGATCGCATTTTGTCGCTTTCATGATCGGCTTTTGGCTATCCGGATCGCGCACCATTTTGCCCTCGATATCGCGGATCTCGACCAGCCGGATATTGTTGTAGGGGCAAGAGTTGGCGCAGGTGCCGCAGCCGATACAGGTATCATCGTTGATCACGACGGCACCGGTCTCGAGCGAGCGGTGGATGGCGCCGGTGGGGCAGCCGATCATGCACACCGGATCGGCGCAATGCATGCACGCATTGGCGACCATCCAATGATCGAAGGTGCGCCCATGGCGGATGAAGCGCGGATTGCCGCCATGCGTCGAGGCGCAGGCGCGCACGCAATCGTCGCAGCGCACACAGCGCTCCAGATCGATCAGCATCGCCATCGTGCCATTGATGAAGCGTTGCTCCACGGCCCATTCGAGCGGTGCGTCCGAGGCTACGGTTCGAGTCGCCAAATGGTGCAACGGGCTCGCGACATGATGGCCGACCTTGTTGAAGACATACTTCTCCAGAATCGGCGCCGGCACGCGCAGCAAATCGACATAGCCGACCGCCTTTAGCGAGGTTTGTAGCGACACGTCGTTGCCGAGATGAGATGCCCACAGTTCGTCATAGCCGAAGCTGTCTCCGGCACCCAAATATGTCAGCGTTCGCTCGCCATTGCCCATTTTTATCGACACCCGCGCAAAGCCTGCGCGAATCATCAGGAGGCCATCGGGATAGTCGCCTTGGCGGCCAATGACGGGCTCTTTGTCGGCTTTGCCCTGGTCGCGCATGCGCTTGTATGTCACATGCCATTCGAAGCTGCCATGGCTTTCGAACAGGGTCGCATCGGCGACCTCGTTAAGTTCTACTTCGCTCAAGCCAGTGAAGTAGGGCGAGCTTTTCAGATGCACTTTGAGCGCGTTCTCGCGGTAGCGCTCGTCAATCGTCTTGCGCCAGCCCGGATCGTATTTGCGCAATTCTCTGAGCCCCTGCCAGCGTATTTCTAGCAGCTCAGATTCTTCCTCGGCGAAGATCGTCGCGGTGCGCGGCACACGCCCGAGCGCCGCCAATTCACCAAACAGGGTACTGGGGCCGAGTTGTGCGGTATTGTGGCTGTCCAGCACGGCCGGGACATCCTGCAGGAAAACCCGGGCATCTGCCTCGGTTTGCGCGCCGCCCTCGCGTACTGACTGGCCGCCGTAACGCGATGTGTCGCGCACTTCCGGCACAGTCCGATTGGTCCATAACTGACCCAGCGCCTGGATGAAATTCTTGCGTTCGCTATTCTGGCGGCCGATCAGGTTGCGCGGCAGCGACGGCGAAATGACCACCCGCAAATTGCCGTTGACGACGAGAAACGCTGAATTGCCGTAATCGCCCTCGCGCACGATGATATCGCCTGGGTGATAGCGGACGATTCGCGTATCGTTCCTGAGAATGCCGTCGAGCGGTGTGTGTTTCGGAAAAGCTTCCGCGTCGATCGACGCGAATTCGGGCAATGCCAAAAGACGCTGGACATCGGCATCCGCCATTTCGGGCCCGAACGGTGCATCCCACCGCTGAGGCCTCGCAATCATTGCAACGCTGGCCAAATCCCTGTTCCCCGCCCACCGTTTGATGCTTCTAGCGAGTGGTCTTACACCCACCCTTGGCGCATCGATTAAAACTTTCTGCCCCTTCACGCCAGTGGCGCGGCAGTCTCTATCTTGCCGCAAACGTTCCGAACGTGATCGCGACCATAATGCCTATTTGTAACTGTCTTTCGCGGGCAACAAGCCGCCGACCTCACCAGAGAGGTCCTTACCTTGAATTGCTGCGACCAGGGCGCGTGCCTCGTCAGCGGTGGGGTTGGTCAACAAGCCCGCTGCCGCGCTGACTTTGCCCAGCGCTTCCCGTGCCGCCGCAGCACGCGCCGCCTGAAATTCTTTATATTTGGCAGAATCGGAACGTCCGGCTGCGTTGACCGCCGAAACCAGCTTGGCCGCCTGGCCGATCACGTACATTTCTGCCGATTGCGCCGCCGACATTTCAGCGTTTTTCGTCATATCGGGCGGATAAAAGCGATGGCGCACACTGCCTTGGCTGTAGCGCACCAACTCCCAATCGGCCACTGTCGGGTGGCCAGAATCGAGCATGATCGCAAGCTTGTCGCCGGCCACATTGGGATTGGCTAGGCCGTGGCACTCCATGCAGTTCTCAGCCACGCCGTATTTATCGGACGGCCAGCGCATGCCGGCCGCCGCAGCGCTGGCGATGCGCCCAGTCTTATGCTCCGGCGTCTCTTGATCGGCTTTAACACTGGGTCCGCCGTAATCATTATGAAGGGGGAACCAATCAGAAGACGCGCCGTGGCAGCTTTCGCAGGATGGCCCCGCTTCAGGCTTGGCTTTGCCGCCGGTTTCTTTTTGCGTCACGGTGTAGTGGCATTGCACGCAGGTTTCGTTGCGTTTCATGCTTTTTTCACCGGTTGCGGTGGCGATTTCCTTGGCCTTTTTTTCCTTATGCACCGTCTTGAAAGATTCGGCGTGCTTGGTCGCCTGCCAAACCTCTGATTCGCCACGATGACATTCGGCGCAGACCTTAGGGCCTTGACTAAAAACTTCCGCGCTGGATTTCTGCGCGAATCCAAATATTGCCGTCGCTATCGCGAACGACGCTATGAGAGTTATTGTTGCTAGCCGCATCGGTAGGCTCCCCATGATCTGCTCTATCCTTCGAAAATCTATGATGCGTGATTCAGCGAAGCAAAACAACCCTCTAATGAGTAATTATGGCCATTTTGCGACGGCACAGGAACGTGCTCCCAGTGCACAGGAACGTGCTCCCAGTGCAGCAGTTCGACACGATGAATAATCCAAATTACCAACTAGCCCGGATT
>JAQBTG010000059.1 GCA_027624955.1 Pseudomonadota bacterium | reverse complement strand
ATGATCGACGCACAGAAAAAGGCCGCTGGAGAGATCTCCAACGGCCTTTCTGCGAATTGGCTGGGGCGGGAGGATTCGAACCTCCGGTACACGGAATCAAAATCCGATGCCTTACCACTTGGCTACGCCCCATCGCTGGAAACTGAGGCTTCTATCACAAGTGCCGCCGCCGTCCAATGCGGTGTTGGCCGTGGATTCACCGGTTTTACGCGGCTGACAGGCGGGCGAAGCGGCGGCGGTGGTGGTCGGTGTTGCCGAACAGGGTTTCGATCATGGCGAGGCGCTTGAAATAATGGCCGACCGCGAGCTCGTCGGTCATGCCCATGCCGCCATGCAGTTGCACCGCTTGCTCGCCGATTAGTTTTCCCGCTTTGCCGATTTGTACTTTGGCGGCGCTGGCGGCACGGGCGCGTTCTCTCGCACCTGCGGCCGCGACAGCGCCCGCCGCGCGATAAGTGAGCGATTTTGACAATTCATGCGCCATATACATGTCGACCAGTGCGTGCTGCAAGACCTGGAATTTGCCGATCGCCACGCCGAACTGCTTGCGGCTGTCGACATAGGCGCGCGTCATTTCGTTCAGCGTTTGCATGATGCCGACGGCCTCGGCACAAACCGCGATGATGGCATTGTCGATCACGGCTTCGATGACGCCATGGGCTTGGCCTTCGGCGCCCAACAGCTCGCCAGCGGCCTCCGTCAAACTAACTTCCGCCGCGCGCAGGCCGTCGATGGTGGGGTAGGGACGCAAGCTAAGCCCCGGCGTGTCGCGGGCGAGCAGAAACAGGCTGATGCCGTCCGTCTCGCCAACTGCCCCCGAAGTGCGTGCCGAAACGATGATCCGCTCGGCACTGGCGCCGTGGAACACCACGCTCTTGTGGCCGCTTAGGTTATAGCCGCCGTTCTTCTTTTCCGCCCGGGTTTCGACATGCGCGAGGTCGTAGCGCCCGCGCGGCTCGGCATAAGCGAAGGCCAGCATCAGCTCGCCCGCCGCCAGCCCCGGCAGCAGTGCCGATTTCTGCGCATCATTTCCGGCCGCAGTGATCAAACCGCCGCCGAGCACTACTGACGCCAGATAAGGCGCCGGCACCAGCCCGCGCCCGAATGCTTCCATCAGCACGGCGCCGTCCAGGGCCGAGCCACCGAGACCCCCATGCGCTTCGTCGAGTGCCAGACCAAGCCAGCCCAATTCTGCGAAACGCGCCCAATGATCGCGGCTGAAGCCGTCGTCGCCGGCGAGCAGGGCGCGCCGCTGGTCGATGTCGCATTCTTTGGCGACGAAATTATCGACGCTTTCCTGAAACAATATTTGTTCGTCGCTGAGGGTAAAATTCATAGCGTCGGTCCGCTAAAGCCCGAGGACCATCTTGGCGATGATATTTTTCTGAATCTCGTTGGTGCCGCCATAGATCGACGCCTTGCGCCAATTGAAGTAGTGCGGCGCGATGTTGGCTGCATGTTCGGGCCCGACAGGCGCTTCGTTCCAGCCGGCTTCGCCTGCCTCGGCGATATAGGGATTGGCGTAATAGCCGATCGCCTCAAGCGCGAGCTCGCTCAGACGCTGCTGAATCTCGGTGCCTCGGATTTTCAAGATCGACGCTTCGGCGCCCGCCGTGCGCCCCGCCGCCTCGTCCGCGACGATTCGCAGAACCAGCGATTCAAGCGCCAGAATATCGATTTCTAAATCCGCCATCTTGTCGGCGAACTGACCGTCCTCTGCCAGGCTGCCAGAGCCTGATGGTTCCGCCGCGGCAATCACTTTGAGCCGGCGCAGCTCCTGCTTTGAGCGGCCGATAGCGGCAATACCAGTACGCTCCAGGCCAAGCAGGAATTTGGCGTAAGTCCAGCCCTTGTTTTCTTCGCCGACGCGGTTGGCCTGAGGCACACGCACGTCATCAAGGAAGACATCGTTGATTTCGGCGCCGCCATCCAAGGTGCGGATCGGCTTCACGCTGACCCCTGGCGAATGCATATCGATCAGCAAAAACGTGATGCCTTCCTGCGGCTTGCCCTCAGCCGAAGTGCGCACCAGGCAAAATATCATGTCGGCATATTGCGCCAGCGTGGTCCAGGTCTTGGCGCCGGAGACGATATAATCCGCGCCGTCCGCCACCGCCTTGGTGGTGAGTGAGGCCAGGTCTGATCCCGCGCCCGGCTCCGAATAGCCCTGGCACCACCAGTTCTCGCTGCTGAGAATGCGCGGCAGATAATGTTCTTTTTGTGCCGCGTTGCCGAAGGCCATGATCACTGGCGCCACCATGGCAAGGCCGAACGGCATGATGCGCGGTGTCGAGGCAAACGCCAATTCTTCTTCAAACAGATGGCGCTGCAACGGCGTCCATCCGGTGCCGCCATGCTCAACCGGCCAATTGGGTGCCAGCCAACCCTGCTTGAAGAGAATTTTCTGCCAGCGCACATAATCGTCTTTGCCAAGTCGCTGGCCCCGCTCGACTTTGGTTTTGATGTCGCCCGGAAGCTCGGCCGCGATGAAGTTGCGGACCTCTTTTTGAAACGCTGCGTCGCCGCTCGAGAGCATGATCTCCACGCTAGAGGTCTCCAAAGCCTTTGCCGGCTGTGGCCAATTCAGCCAAGAGCGGTGCCGGTTTCAACCATTCGCCTTGCTCATCATAAAGCTTGCTCATGACCTCGTAGATTTCCTTGAGACCCACCGTGTCGGCGTAGAACATCGGCCCGCCGTGCTGACGCGGAAAGCCGTAGCCATAGAGCCACACCGTGTCAATATCGCCGGGGCGCTGGGCCAGGCCTTCGGCTAAAATTTTTGCACCTTCATTGATCAGCGGGTAAATGCAGCGTTGTATAATCTCGGCTTCGTCGATCGGCCGGCGTTGATATCCCAATTCTTCTGACACTTTGATGATGATTTTTTCGATTTCCGGATCGGCAATCGGCACTCGGCTACCCGGCTCGTAGCGGAACCAGCCGGCCGAAGTTTTCTGGCCGTAGCGCCCCATTTCGCAAATGCGGTCGGCGATCGGCGAGTAACGTAAATTGCTCGGCCGCGCGGCAGCGCGCGCCTTGCGGATCTGCCAGCCGACATCGAGCCCGGCCATATCGCCCACGGCAAACGGGCCCATCGGAAAGCCGAAATCAAAAAGCGCTTTATCCACTTGCTCCGGCAGCGCGCCTTCCTCGAGGAGGAAGTTCGACTGGCGCGAATAAGCATAAAGCATGCGATTGCCGACAAAGCCGTCGCATACGCCGACCAGGACGCCGACTTTGCCGAGCTTCTTGGCGAGCGCCATGGTGCTGGCTATAGTTTCGTCCGAGGTTTTCGCGCCGCGCACATTTTCCTGCAGGCGCATGACATTCGCCGGGCTGAAAAAATGCGTGCCAATAACTTTCCCCGGCCGCTTGGTCGCCGCTGCAATCTCATTCACATCCAAGGTCGACGTGTTGGTGGCGAGGATCGCGTGCGGCGGACATACCGCGTCGAGCTTGGCGAAGACTTCTTTCTTGGCATCCATTTTCTCGTAGATCGCCTCGATCACAATATCCGGGTCGCCCAAACCATCGAAATCCGTGACGCCCTTAATTAACGCCATGCAGCCATCCATCCTGTCCTGAGAGATGCGGCCTTTGGCGACGCTGGCGGCATAATTGGCGCGGATTATCCCCAAGCCCTTTTGCAACGCTGCATCTTCAACCTCGAGAATATTTACCGGAATGCCGGCATTGGCGAAATTCATGGCGATGCCGCCGCCCATGGTGCCGCAGCCAATCACCGCCGCGCGGTTGATCTCCTGAGTTGGTGTATCCCTCGGCAGGCCGTCGACCTTGGCGGCGCCGCGTTCGACAAAAAAAGCGTGGCGCAGCGCTTGTGACTGAGTCGAGACCACCAGCTTCTTGAAAGTTTCGCGCTCGAAGGACAGTCCGGCATCGAATTCCTGCGTCAGTGACGCTTCGACACATTCCACCGCGGCGTAGGGCGCGTCGAGCCCGCGCGCCTTGCGCGCCATGGCCTTGCGATAATCGTCAAACAGTTGCGGATGGTCCTGCGCGATGCCGCGCTTGTCTTCGCGTGCTCGGGTCGGGCGCAGCGCCGCTTCACCGGCCGGCAGACCCTCGCAAAACGACACCGCCGCCTGCACCACATCACCGTCGGCCAGTCCATCGACCAGACCAAGCGCGTGCGCCTTATCTGCTTTGATTGGCTTGCCGGTGACGATCATGTCTAGCGCTGCGGCGACGCCGATAACGCGTGGCAGACGCTGCGTGCCGCCGGCGCCGGGGATAATACCTAGGCTCACCTCCGGCAGGCCCATGTTGGTGCCGGGAACGGCGACGCGGTAGGCGCAGCCGAGCGCCAGTTCCAGCCCGCCGCCCAGCGCGTTGCCGTGAATTGCTGCGACCACCGGCTTCTTCGCCTGCTCGATCATGTTGATGATCTCTGGCAGTGACGGCGGGGTCATGGATTTCGGCGTGCCGAACTCGGTGATATCGGCACCGGCCGAGAACATGCGGCCGGCGCCGGTCAGAACGATGGCCGCGATGTTGGGATCGTCCGCCGCCGCCTTGAAAGCTTCCGCCAGCGCCGTCCTCAGCGCCAGGCCGAGACCGTTGACCGGGGGATGATCTAGCGTGAGTACGGCCGTCTTGGAAATTCGAGATGTTGTGACCGCGCTCATTGTGGTTCCTCTGACATACAGCTTTATTGCCTCTCCTGCGGAGGGAACGTACACTTAATTAAGGGTAGTCGCCAAGAAGGGCCTGTCTCTAATTGGTCTCGGGCGAAACGCCGTAAAAGAATTTGAACCAATTTTGGGAGGCAAATTGTCATGCGAATATTAGGGATACTTGCCTGTTTGACGGGCTTAGTCGTGGGCGGCTTTTTCGCCGTGGTGAATAGCAGTGCCAACGCCGCCGATACAATCAAAATCGGTTTAATCGAGCCGCTTTCCGGTCCGATTGCGGCGGTCGGTATAGACGCTCAGCAGGCCTTCGAAACCGCCGCCGAGCAGATCAACGCGCGAGGCGGCGTTCTTGGTGGACGCATGCTGGAGATCGTGCCGCTCGACAACGCCATGAGCGCCGAGAAAACCACCCAACAATTGAAAAATGCAGTGGATATCGGGCTGAAATATATCATTCAAGGCATCGGCTCCAACCACGCTCTCAACATCATCGAATTCATCAACAAGAACAACAAACGTAATCCCGACAAAGCCATGATGTTTCTCAATCATTCGGCGGTGACGACGGCTTTCACCAACGAATTATGCTCGTTCTGGCATTTCCGTTTCGATGCCAATGTGGACCAAAAAGTGGCTGGGCTGGTGACGCAAATGAGCCGCGACAGCAGCATCAAGAAGGTCTACATGATCAACCAAAATTACGGCTACGGTAAGTCGTTCCAGGCGGCGGCACACGCCATCATTGGAGAGCGAACGCCGAATATTGAAATCGTCGGCGACGAGTTAATCGTGCCGTTTGGCAAGGTGCAGGATTTCACGCCGTTCATCGCCAAGATCAAAGCGTCGGGCGCCGATACAGTCCTCACCGGCAATTGGGGTCCCGATCTGGTCCGTTTGGTTAAGTTCGCGGCGGGCGCAAATCTACCGGTGCAGTTCTACACAATCTATGGCGGGCTCACGTCTTCGGTGGCTGGTTATGGCGCCGACGCGGCGAAAATTTCCCTGAAGCAGGTCAACGAGTTTCACGAGAATCACGCGGACCTTTCCGCCGATTCGGTCGCTTTCGCGGATGCTTATTTGGCCAAATATAAGGACACCTGGTATTCCGACCGCCAACGTTGGCTGATCGAAATGCTGGCTATGGCTATCGATAAGGCCGGCAGCGATGATCCCATCGCGGTAGGCAAGGCGCTTGAGGGCATGACCTTTCAGGGCCCGCTCGGCGAAGTCGAGATGCGCGCATCGGATCACCAGATCCAAATGCAGCTCATGGTCAGCACGCTTTCCGGAAAATACGCCCGTCCTATTATGTACAAAGGCAACGACTTTCACATGGCCTTCGCGAGCGACGGTGTGATCAGCCGGGAAGACACCACCCTGCCGACGACTTGTGATATGCAGCGGCCGTAGAAAGCCGCAGCAAGTCCGGAGAAATACCCGGTCCTCCGCTAATGGGGCGGAGGACCGGTGCCTTCTTGCACCACATGCATGGCACCCCTTGGTGCGCCGGGAATAATTTTGGAAGTCTTCGTATTTTCACTCTTTAACGGCGCCCTCTACGGGATGCTGCTGTTCCTGTTGGCCAGCGGCCTCACGTTAATTTTCAGCATGATGGGGGTGCTGAATTTCGCCCATGCCAGTTTCTTTATGCTGGGCGCCTATTTCGCTTATCAAATCGCCGATCATGTTGGTTTCTGGCCCGGCCTCATCGTCGCACCCATTCTGGTCGGTGTGTTCGGCGCGGCGGTGGAACGATATGCGCTGCGCCCGGTGCACCGCTTTGGTCATGTGGCGGAACTGCTGTTTACCTTTGGTCTTGCCTTCGTCATCGAAGAAGTGGTGCAAATGATATGGGGCAAGGTGCCGGTCCCGTACGACGTTCCCGCCTCCCTGAACGTCGCCGCTTTCGTCTGGCAGGGCCTCGATTATTCCGCCTATCGCCTGTTCATGCTGCTTATTTCGATCGGCATTTTCGTCGCGCTGTTTTTCGGCCTGACACGCACCCGCATCGGCCTCATCATCCGCGCCGCACTGACCCATCCCCACATGGTGGCGTCGCTCGGTCATGATGTGCCGAAAGTCTTCATGTGGACGTTCGGCGTCGGTTGCGCGCTAGCTGGTGTAGCCGGTGTCCTCGGCGGCAACGTGCTCGGCACCGAGCCCGGTATGGCGATCCAGTTGGGGCCGATCGTCTTCGTTGTCATCGTCGTCGGCGGGCTCGGCTCGCTCGGCGGCGCGCTGATCGCCTCGCTGTTGATCGGCATTCTCAACAATATGGCGATATCCTACGATTTCTCGCTCTATCCAATTTTTGCAGTGCTTGGGGTGGAGCGCGAGGCCGATGGCGTTCTCGCTGATCTCGTCAATTTGACCACCGGCGGCATCGCACCGTTGGTGCCGTATCTGCTGCTCGTCCTGATGCTGATCTTCCGCCCGCGCGGCCTCTTTGGGACGCGTGACGTATGATGATGCCTACTGTGCCGAGCGCCCAAAAAATTAGTGTTGGCGCGTTGCTTATCGCGCTCCTGATCATCTTGCCGTTGATCGTGAACTCCGGATTTGCCCTCACCGTTATGAGCCAGGGCGGGGTGGCGATCATTCTTGCTCTCGCCTTCAACATGCTGCTCGGCCAGGGCGGTATGCTCTCGTTTGGACATGCGATCTATTTCGGCCTTGCCGGATATGTCACGGCACATGTGCTGAACGGCATGGCGAACGGTGATCTGCCCTACGTGCCGGTATCGCTGATTCCTCTTGCGGGCGGCATGGCCGGGTTGTTTTTTGGAATATTGATCGGCTTCGTCTCGACGCGCCGCGCCGGTACCGCCTTCGCCATGATATCGCTCGGATTTGCCGAGTTGGCGACCGCACTCACATTGATCATCGTGTTCTTTTTCAACGGTGAAGAAGGCGTGCAAACCGACCGTTGGGTGCGCGAAGAATGGTTCGGCATCACCTATGCCCCTGATATCCAGGTCTATTATCTGATCGCCGTCTGGTGCGTGATTGCAACGCTCGCCATGTACGCGATCACGCGCACGCCGTTCGGGCGAATGTCGAATGCGGTGCGCGACAACCCTGAGCGGGTTCAGTTCATCGGCTACAATACCCACCGAGTGCGGTGGCTGGCTTTTTCACTGTCTTCCTTCTTCTCCGGGCTGGCCGGTGCACTGCATGCGATAAATCTCGAGCATGTCGGATTTGAGACTGTGGGCCTTGCCCGCTCGGCGGTCATTCTGATCGCCGTCTATATCGGTGGCACGAGTCATTTCGCAGGGCCCATCATAGGCGCTATTCTGATTACATTGCTGAATGCTTATCTGAGCGATATCACGCCAGCTTGGTATCTTTATCTTGGCCTGATCTTTGTCATCATTGTGATGTTTGCGCCGGGCGGGATCGCCGGCTTGATCATGATGCACGATCCGATCCGCCGCGCCGCGCCGAGCTTACTGCTGTGCCTGCTACCCGCCTATGGTACGGCGCTGTGCACGAGCTTGGTCGCCCTGGTGGGCAGTGCCGGATTGATCGAGATGCTTTATTTCCTCAGCACTACGACCACAGAGAATACTCTTTTCACCCTCTATGGGATTTCCTTGGACACAGCGGATTTCTGGCCATGGCTGGTGTGTACTGCGCTCGCCGCCGCCGGTGTGTTCGGCTGCTCGCGGTCCTATCCGCGCCTCGCGGAATCCTACGGCGCGGCGATGCATGAAGCACGGGCGGCGGTGGCGTCATGACCGCTGCCATCGAATTTCGCGGCGTGCAGAAAACCTTTGGCAACACCGAAGTGATCCGCGGCGTTGATCTCGCCATTGCTAAAGGCGAGATTCACGCCGTCATCGGCCCCAACGGCGCCGGCAAATCGACCCTGTTCAATCTCGTGACTGGGCGCCATCACGTGAGCCGTGGGCGCATCGAGTTGAATGGTGAGGACATCACCAACCGCGCGCCCCATGACATTTACCGCAAAGGCCTCAGCCGCAGCTTTCAGGTCACAAATATTTTTGCCAATATGAGCGTATTTGAAAATGTGCGCTGCGGCCTGTTGTGGAATCTCGGCTACCGTTATTCCTTCTGGCAATTCGTCAATCGCCGGCGCGATTTACGCGAACGCGCCGAGTCGGTCCTCGAGCAGACTGGTTTGACCTCACGCCGCAACATGCCGGCCGGGTTGTTGTCGTATTCCGACCAGCGCGCACTGGAGATCGCCGTGACCATTGCAGGCGGGGCCAAGGTGGTGCTGCTCGACGAGCCGACTTCGGGCATGAGCGGTGCTGAGACTGAACAAGCAGTGGCTTTGATCCGCGATATTTCGGCGGCCCGCACCATGATCATCGTCGAGCATGACATGGGCGTCGTGTTCGATTTAGCCGACCGCATCTCAGTGCTGGTTTACGGCCAAGTCATCGCTACCGGCACGCCCAAGGAAATTCGTGCCAACGCCAAGGTGCAGGAAGCCTATCTCGGCACCGAGGCGGGCTGACATGCTGGAAGTCCGGGACCTGCACGCCTATTACGGCAAGAGCCATATTCTTCAGGGTGTTAATCTGGATGTCGGCGAGGGTGAAATCGTCAGCCTGCTGGGGCGGAACGGTGTCGGCCGCTCGACTACCCTCAAGGCCATCATCGGCGAAGTGCGGCCTGAGGGCTCAATCTTATTCAAAGGCGAAGAACTGGTAGGGCGCAAAAGCCATGTTATCGCCCGCAACGGTCTTGGCTATGTCCCGGAGAATCGAGATATCTTTCCGACCCTTACGGTCCGGCAAAACCTCATCCTCGGGCAGAAATCCGCGCGTAAGCAGGGCCGCTGGTCGATCGAAGACGCCTTCGAGCTGTTCCCGAATCTACGCGAACGCGCCGACATCTCCGCCGGCGTGCTGTCGGGCGGCGAGCAGCAGATGCTGACCATCTGCCGCACCATGATGGGCGACCCAGATTTGGTGATGATCGACGAGCCGACCGAAGGCCTGGCGCCACAAATCGTCGAGCGCGTCGGCCGCTTGATCGAGGAAATCGCGGCCCGCGGCGTCGCCATCCTGCTGGTCGAACAAAAGCTCACGATCGCGCTTGGCATTTCAGCGCGAATTTACGTCATGGGCCATGGCCGCATCGTCTTCGAAGGCACGCCGGAGGATTTGCGGGTCAACGAGCGAGTCCGCAAGGAGTGGCTGGAGGTCTGAGCCCGCGGCCGAATTTGAGCTCTGCCATATGACTGCAACAGAGGCGCTAGCGCGATTACAGGCCGCATACACTTTCGCCCGTTGAATTCCTCGCCGCGCTTATTGCCCGTAGCCAGGACATCAACCGGCAGTTCAAAGCGCTCTGTTATTCCATCTACGAGCGGGCGCGCAGCGAGATCAACAAGGTCGAGGCAGAGTATCCATTTGGCGCCACATGGTTTGGATATTCTGCGTCCAACAGATGATCTAAGATTGGCCGCAATGGGTGATAAATTATATCTAAACCCAATAAATTAATTGGTGGGCGCAGCAGGGCTCGAACCTGCGACCCGCTGATTAAGAGTTACATGCTACTAGACAATTTTAGCTAACATATCAGAGCATCCATATTCCTGTACCCCTTCACTTCATTGACATTTGTCGGTATCTCGCTAACATACGCGAACATAAGGCGACACGCCATAGCGCATATTTTGTCGCCTAGGTGTCGCCTAGTGAGGAGCCGCTGATTTGCCGAAACGCGCAACAAAAGATTTGACCGATGTAAAGATCCGTAGCGCCAAACCCGCTGATTCTCAGTACGAGGTTTTCGACCGCAGTGTGGGTGGATTCGCGTTGCGAGTATCGCCGAGCGGCAACAAGACATTCGTCGTCAACTTTCGCTGCAACGGTAAGAATCGGCGCATGAGTTTGGGCAATGCTCTCGTCATGCCACTGTCGAAGGCCCGTGAAGCAGCGGCGACCGTCAAGGCAAAGGCCAAAAGTGGAATTGATCCACTAGATGAAAAACGACGGCAAGAAGTGAATCAGCGCGACGAGCAGCAGGCCGAGAAGCGACGGGACGAACACAACTTCGCTGCAGTAGCGGATCTGTATATACGGCGCTATGCGCATGGCGGCGGGAAAGTCCCAAACAAGAAGTCTTGGCGTGAGGACGAACGTATCCTGGCGAAGCATGTAACCTCAGTCTGGGGTGATCGGCGCATTGATGATATCGGGCGCGCCGACGTGGTCGCTCTGCTCGACACAGTCCAAGATGGTAGCGGCCTCTATATGGCAAACCGCGTCCTGGCGACCGTCCGCAAGCTGTTCAACTGGGCACTTGTCGAACGGGCACTGCTTGAGGTCACGCCAATTGTCCCTGGCATGGCGCGGAAAGGAGAGAAAAAACGAACCCGCGTTTTGAACGAAGATGAGATTCGATCAATGTGGGCGGCAACAGACGATTTGAGTTATCCGTTTGGCCCCCTCTTCCAATTACTTTTAGCCACCGGCCAACGCCGAGATGAAGTCGCTAACGCTCGGTGGTCGATGATAGATATGGATGAGGCTCTCTGGACAATAGCATCGCTGGATACAAAGGCAGATCGCGGTGACCACCTTGTACCACTCAATTCCGTAGCTATGAGTATCGTCACTGCTCTACCTCGTATTGACAGCAGCGACCTTCTATTTCCGACGTCCTCAAATGCAAACAGGGCAGTATCGGGCTTCTCAAAAGCCAAGGTTCGGTGTGATCAGTCAACCGCTTCTGAAGATTTTTCCAGGGCAGGAATGATCCCCGTCAGTGACTGGCGGCTTCACGACCTGCGCCGCACGATGGCGACGGTGATGGAAGATGAACTTCGCATCGCGCCGCATGTGATCGGTGCCTGTCTCAACCACGACCCCAAATCGTATAAAGGCATAACCGCGACCTACACCGTCGGTCTTTTGCTGGACGATCGCCGACGGGCGCTTGATGCCTGGGGACAGAAGTTGGAAAGCATACTGAACCCTGGCACGACTGAGAACGTTGTGCCGATGAAGAAGGTTGAGAAGTGATGGCTAAAGAATCTTCAATAATAGATGAGTATTTCGCACTACGAAAAGCGCGAATAAAAACCTGTAAGGAGATGCCAACCCAATTTCGGGAAATTTATTACCGCGCACTTATGGAGCACGCCTCAGGTCATTCAGAACTACATCGAGAAATGGCCTTAGAACTGGCAAATGCTTTAAAAGATATTATCGCGGGTACGGCCAACGATCTGCTATCTCCCGAAACGCGCTCAGTGGGAAAAAGTGGCAGAACGCCAACCGAGGAGTCCTGCGTAAAGGATGCCGTAGCGTACCGTCGAGCCGTAGAAAGTAAATTGATCGAGGATCGCCACCCCATCAAGACGATCTTAAAGGCTTTTGGTGGGGACGACCCGATGAATGGCGGCATATCGAGAAGTACAGTGATCAAATGGATGAAGGATCCACGCTTCAATACGATTGAACCTAGGCCCATCGAACCGGATCTTATCAAATTTCTATTAGAAAAGGCTGGGGAAGTTTATAAACGAAAATTTAGTAAAAAAGCACGAATATAAATAGCTTATCAAGAGTCGAAATACAGGATTTCGCCACAAGTGTGTATCTAAAAGGCCTCTTCGTTCCACAGGTACATTACTGTTTAAACGTGTTCTACCTCCGAATCATTGGCTAACAGAATGACGGAGGTTACAACATGCGTGTACTTAAGATTGATGCCGTGGCGACGCGCGTTTCATTCCATCCCGTACATATCAGACGACTAGTCAGGAGTAGCAAGTTCCCTGCTCCCATCCGGCTCGGCGAAAACCGTGTCGCATGGATCGAGGCTGAGATCGACGAGTGGCTTGAGGGGAAGCGCCAAGAGCGTGACGCCGCGATATCGAAGTCGGGGGTGCGGAGATGAGTAGTTTGGAGTTCAAGTCGCAGGCTGAATTACCCAATGCAATCTCACGCGCCTCGCATGATGAAATACCAGACACTCCGCCGCTCAGAAACTGGGGTGATGCCCCATGACCTTTCAAGCACCTCCGCCATGTGAGCCACGAAATCCTCGCCGGCAGCAAATCCCGATCGAAAAGATTGATGCGCAGCTTAGGGAGCACGTACAGGATTTGGTCGAACATCTGCGTCCACCAGAAAATCCTGGGAAGCGGATCGGTACAAGAATTGAATACGGAACCAAGGGGGGCCTAAAAGTCGAGGATTCCGGCAAAGACAAAGGCCGCATCACGCCTTTTGACGGCGACGGAAAAGGTCGCTCTCCGATTCAATTTATCCAGTATGAACTGGATCTCGACAAAGCTGAGGCCATTCAATGGGCAAAAGATTGGCTGGGGGTCTCAGATGAATCTTACCGACGGAACCACGGGGTCAGAAAAAGGCCGCGGGAGGACCAAGCAGAAGAGCGGCAACAGCAGGAGGCGGAAGTTACCGCCGACAAAGCTAGACGCACTGAATCTGCAATTGCAATTCTGAATAAGACCCAAGATGCGGCGGGGACACATGTAGCGTCCTATCTAAGAGCGCGTGGCATCGCGTACGTGCCTGCGGCATGCCGTTATCATCCCGCGCTGAAATATTTTCACGATGGCAAATCATTTGGGGAGTGGCCAGCTCTGGTATTGCCGGCGACGGATATTGCTGGAAACGTGAAAGCTATCCATCAGATCTATCTGGACAAAGAAATACCGGCGAAGGCGTCACTGCCGAATCCCAAGAAAACGCTCGGGCCGTTAGATGGTGCTGCGGTGCAATTCCCAGGACCGAACGATTGCCCCTTAATGCTGGCTGAGGGTCCTGAAACTGGCCTCAGCGTCTGGCAGGCGATGGGCTGGGAAACATGGGTAGCACTAGGATCAATCGCCAAGCTTGCCGAACATCTTCCGCTCGGCCGTCGGGTCATCGTTGCTCGTGATGGCGATGAACTGGGAAGCCCGAGCGACAAGATGTTGCGCAGTGGCGTTGATGCAATGATCAAGCGCGGAATCGATGTGAGGGTTACAACTCCACCGCTAGGCCAGGATTTCAACGATGTGCTTCTTGCCGGCGGTAACGATGCCGTCCGCGCACTAATCGAGAATGCTGTGCAGGCAAGCCCCTTAGTTTCTTACCCTGCCACTTCAGAATTAGACATTAATACGGCGCGGCTCCAAACCCGCCAGGCCGTCGATGATTTCATGGATGAGGCGGCAAGATTCAACGCTGCGAAGATAAAAGAAGACCGGAGTGCTGGCATTGTATCCGTTGGGCCGGAACCTGTGCCACCGGTCCACGCACTCAAGATAGACCTCGGAGTTGGTAAATCACGTGCCACCGTTGAAGCACTAGCTGACGCGATCCGTAGCGGCGCTATTGGAACAGCGTTTTATTTCGTACCGTTACATGTGCTGGCGGATGAACTAGTCGCGCAGTGTCCGTCGTCATATAATTTGGAACAATCTACGGCCTGATCTAAAGGAG
>JAQBTG010000058.1 GCA_027624955.1 Pseudomonadota bacterium | reverse complement strand
TCGCCCGTCGAGTTCGAACGGCAGCAAAATACGATAACCGAGGGCGTCTAGAAAACTCGGGGCTATTCAAAGAGCCGCAAATCTTCCGTTTGCAAATTACCTCAATCGGTCCTGAAAGTGCTGACGGTAGACCATTATAGCGGACTCACCTGCCTAAATTCAGCCGTGGTGGGTAGAGCGATGTTCTGGCAAGGATCAGTTCTCTATTCGGTCCAGAGACCGACGGGTGGATGCCGGTCCCACCAGGGCTGTGCTCTTTCCAGTTGGCCTGCCAGGCCGTAAAGCAAGTCTTCTCGACCCGATTTTGCACCCAACATCACACCAATGGGTAATCCATTTTCGTTCCAATGAAGCGGGACCGATATCGCAGGATTACCGGCGATGTTGTAAATCGTGTTAGCCGTATTGAAAGTCCACAATCGCTCAAAAAAAAGCTCCGTGTCCTCCATGTCGGCATATAAGTGGCCGAGCCGCGGGGGCGGTGTCGCCATCGTTGGTGTAAGCCACACATCGTAGCTATCGAAGAACTTTGCGAAGCGCCGCGTTAATCCATTCATATGTGCCATTACGCTGAGCAAATCCGTGGCCGACATGCGGCGACCCCGCTCAAGCAGATAAAGATTGTTCCTCTCGAGATTTTCCGTCGAGGGTGTGCGCCCCGATAGAGCGGCGCCAGATTCTATAGCATAGGCGTTAGGCGCCGCGAACAAGCCCATGAAGACTTCGCTGGTGAGCTCCCGGTCGTGGTCGGGCTCGGCTTCTTCCACGTGATGCCCCAGCGCTTCGAGCAGGGTAGCTGCCCCAGCGAGCGCTTCTAAGCAATCGCTATGAGCCGCCTGGCCGGCAGGCGTACCGGGTGAAAATCCAATTCTGGTCGGCGCCGGATCAATGCTCACTTCGTCCAGAAACTTTCGCCGGGGCCGAGGCGCAAAGTACGGATCACCGACATCCTCACCCGCGGTGCAATCCAACAGCGCGGCGCTGTCGCGTACGGAGCGCGTCACTACGTGCTCCGCAACCAAGCCGCTCCAAAGTTCGCCTGCGTCGGGCCCAAGCGGATTGCGCCCCCGCGTCGGTTTCATACCGACCAAGCCGCAGCAGGAGGCCGGGCCTCGAATTGAGCCGCCACCATCGTTGGCATGTGCGGCTGGTACGATACCCGCGGCGACAGCAGCCACGGAACCACCGCTCGACCCACCCGTAGAGTGATCGAGCTGCCACGGGTTGTGCGTTGGACCATTGGCAACGGGTTCGGTGGAGCCGTTGGAGCCGATTTCAGGTGTGTTGGTTTTGCCGAAAACGACGAGCCCGGCTGCTTTCCATCGACGCAAGATTTCACTGTCGAATTCCCGTGTCCACCCATTGAAGAAACGGCTACCGCAATTTGTGGCGACCCCCGCATAGGAGACGAGGATGTCTTTAAGAAGGAACGGTACGCCGCGAAATTGACCGTCGGGTAATGTGCCGGACGCCGTCGCGCGCGCCTCGTCAACCATCACATTAGTTATGGCGTTGAGCTGCGGATTGAGAAGTGCGGTGGCCTCCAATGCAATTTCGAGTAGCTCCGGCGCGCTAACCTCACTCCGCCGCACCAAGTCAGCCAGCGCCATTGCATCGTTTTCAGCGTATTCGGATAGCGTCAACATGACCTGCCCCACAGTTGCAATCACTCGCCTAATATAGAGTCTACCCCGCATTTCCCAAGTGAACGAACCATTAGATGCGGGTTTCATATGCTTCAGGCATAAGAATCAGAGTTTTATATCACTTCGAGGGGCTCCGTCTGAATAGCCCCGAGTTTTCTAGACGCCCTCGGTTATCGTATTTTGCTGCCGTTCGAACTCGACGGGCGACAGCATCCCGTTTCTCACATGCTTTCGTTTTGGATTGTAGAACATCTCAATGTAATCGAACACATCTTGCCTTGCATCGGCCCGGGTCTTGTAGGTTCTACGCCGTATCCGTTCGCGCTTGAGCAGATTGAAGAAGCTCTCGGCCACGGCGTTGTCGTGACAGTTCCCGCGTCGGCTCATGGAATGCTCAAGATTGTGTGCTTTGAGGAATGACGCCCAGTCCCTGCTGGTGAACTGGGAACCCTGATCGGAGTGGACGAGCACCTTGTTCTTCGGCTTCCTGCGCCACACGGCCATCAGCAACGCCTGCAGGACCAGATCCGTTGTTTGACGGCTCTGCATCGACCAACCGACGACGCGGCGGGAGTAGAGATCTATCACGACGGCCAGATAGGCGAAGCCTTCAAGGGTCCTGATATAGGTGATGTCTGTTACCCAGACGCTGTCTGGCGTTTCCACGTCGAACTGACGGTCCAGCCTGTTGTCGACGACCACGGACGGCTTGCCGCCATAGGTGCCAGGCCGTCGCCTGTAGCCGATCTGGGCCCTGATGTCGGCCAAATTGGCCAGACGAGCAACGCGGTTCGGACAGCACCTCTCGCCCTGATCCAGCAGGTCATCATGCAGCTTGCGATAGCCATACACCTTGCCGCTCTCATTCCAGGCCTTCTTAATGAGTTCGGTCTGGCGGGCGTCTTCTCTGGCCCGTTTGCTCAGTGGGTTCCTGAGCCAGGCGTAAAAGCCACTGGGATGGATGCGCAGGCAGCGACACATCGCACGCACCGGGAACAAAGGAAGATGCTTGGCAACGAACGCGTATCTCACTTTGCATCCCTGGCGAAATACGCGGTGGCTTTTTTTAGGATGTCACGCTCCTCCGTCACTCTGGACAATTCGCGCTTCAAGCGCTGGATCTCGGCGTCCCTGTCATCGCTGCCGACAGGCTGTGAGAACTTCTTCTTCCACGCGTAGAGCGAATGCGGACTCACACCAAGCCGCTTCGAAACCTCCGCAACCGGATAGCCCCGCTCGGTGATCTGAACCACCGCGTCCCGTTTGAAATCGTCACTGAAACTGGATTTACTCATCATGGCCTCCTTGCCTCAAATTTAGGAAAGAAGGCGTCTACGAATCTAGGGGCTATTCAGTCAGACCAAACTAGCTTAAGGCCAGCGTGGGCGACGCATATCCTCGGCCGATGGCAAATCCGTGATGCGCGATGCGTGATTGGCTAAGCCAGCCCGACCAACCCCATCGGTAGGATTAGCGCTGGAGCAGCGGCTCGCGATGATCTAGCATTTTGGCCGAACCCCCGGGTAGCGCCGCAGCTACCCTTGATGATAACCCGTTGATTGAGTGGAGGCCCGCATGGCATCGGCCGATCTCGAGCTCTGTTATATGACTGCAACCGAGGCACTGACGCGCTTTCGGGCGCGTACACTTTCGCCCGTTGAACTCCTCGACGCGCTCATTGCCCGTAGTGAGGACATCAACCCACGGCTCAATGCGCTCACCTATACCTTCTACGAGCGGGCGCGCGGCGAAGCCAAAAAGGCCGAAGCAAAATATCAGTCGAGCGATGGTCGGCTGCGCGCGCTCGAAGGCATTCCCGTCGCGATCAAGGATTTTCACCCGGTGAAGGGCGAGATCACGACCTTCGGTTCGAAAATTTTTGAGAACCACCGGCCCGATTACACCGCACCTACAGTGGAGCGCTTGTTCAAGGCGGGCGCGATCATGCATCAGCGCACCACCACGCCAGAATTCGCTTATTCCGGAGCGACTCACAGTCCGCTATGGGGCATCACGCCCAATCCGTGGAATCAGGAATACACATCCGGCGGCTCGTCAGGCGGCGCCGGCGCCGCGGTGGCTGCGGGCATGACCACCCTGGCCGATGGCACCGACGGCGGTGGCTCGATCCGTATCCCAGCTTCGGCGTGCGGCATCGTCGGCTATAAGCCGCCATTTGGGCGCAATCCGCTCGACCGCGATCATCCCTTGGAAACTATCCTGCATTACGGTCCCATGACGCGTTCGGTTGCCGACGCCGCCTTGATGCAAAACGTGATGTCGGGGCCGCATCCCGAGGACATTTGCTCCCTGCCCAATAGGGTTCGCTTGCCCCAGGCTTTCGACGGCATTGAAGGCTGGAAAATCGCCTACTCACCAAATCTCGGCTATGTAGAGATCGACCCCGAAGTGACGCGCAATACTGAAGCCGCCGTGGCCCAGTTCGAAAGCCTGGGCTGCACGGTCGAGCAGGTTGATCTCGACTGGAATTGGGGCGTCATGGATTGTTGGCTGACCTGGTGGGAGGGGCTGTTTGCCGCTGTCGCGGGTGATCATCTACCGCGCTGGCGCTATGAGATGGATCCCTATGTGGTGCGCCTTTTGGAGAACGGCCTCGGCCACAGCGCCGCCCGGCTCTATAACTGCAACCAGTTTCGCGGCGAGATGTGGCGCGCCCTGCAGCCAATACTCAAGCACTATGACGTACTGATTTGCCCGACGCTCGCTGTGCCCGCGGTAAAGGCCGACCACGACGATGCCGACCCCAACTTTCGCATCAACGGCAAGCGCGTCGAAGCCTATGTCGGCTGGGTCTTGACCCATGGCTTCAACCTGGTGAGCCAATGTCCGGTGATGAGCGTGCCGACTGGTCATGCCGCGAGCGGCGTGCCGACAGGCATGCAAATTATTGCCCGGCCGTTCGATGATCAACGGGTATTCCAGGCGGCTGCCGCCTTTGAAGCAGCCGCACCCTGGCATGGTCGGCGGCCGGCCATCTAGCGGCCAAAAAACAACTCTGCAAAATCGCGTTATTCAGTCAGGTTTATTGGAATGGATTAAAACCCTGATGACCGACTACCCGAAATTTGCCGTTCATTGCCAAATTTAACCCGCGCAACATTGGGACATAGGCAGAGCGGCAAGTTGACAAGGATTGGCCCCACTGTTGAAATAAATGCTGCTTCTGACTTGAAGAATTGCTCGGATATGAATCGCGCGGAAACGGCAATTAGGTCTAACTATGGTGGGCGCAGCAAATCGCACTGAAATTCCGGCGGACGGAATTCAATGTTTCGGGGAGGCAATGGATTCTCTTGCCGAACAAATGTGCTCTTTGGGTTTTCCGCTTACGCTTTACACCCATACCGAAACCCCGCGCCGGCCAGATGGCTCGTTCAATCCGCTTCCCCTGACGCTTCGCAATTTTCCAAAAAATTGGGATCGCTTGTGGCATCGTTATTGCCGCATGGACCCCTATTATCACGCGTGTTTCAACACCAGCTACGTCGTCGAATGGCAGAAAATAAGGCGAGATGGCGAGCTTTGTGCGGTTCAAAAAGAGCTATGTCATTACCTCGAAGATATCGGCATGAGCCAGGGCATCACGGTTCCTATTCACCATCACAGCGGCGGCTTCACGGCTGTGAGCGCGATCAATTCTATGTCGGACGCCGATTGGCCACGGTTGTTCAGTCAAGTCTCGGAGTTGGTGTTTGTCGCCGCACACCGCTTTCACGATAAATATTTTGGCCTTTACGCATCCGAGCATGGTGAAAACCACACCGCCCTTTTGTCGGCGCGTGAATCCGAGATCATCAAGTGGGTGGCAAATGGCGAAACGGTGCCCGAGATTGCCACAATTTTGAAGCGGTCGCCGGAGACGGTCAAATACCACATCAAGAATGCCTACACCAAATTGGGCGCGCGAAATCGTGGCCATGCCATATCGCAAGCGGCGAAGCTCGGCCTGTTGTAAGACGCGCACCTCCCCCCATTTCGGGGAGGTTGTTTGAAGGCGGCAAGCGGCGCAAGATTAATGTGCCTAATAAAAGGCCGAAAAAAGGCCTCATGAATAGTAACGGGAGATATTGATGCCTAACGTCAGCAATTATGCGAGCTATGACGCCCTGGGACTGGCAGAATTGGTGCGAAACGGCGATGTTACGCCGACGGAACTTCTGGAAGACGTTTACACCGCTATTGACGCCGTCAATCCTAAGTTGAATGGCGTGGTTTCGCGCATTCCCGATCTGGCGGAAGCCGAAATCGCCGCCGGTCTGCCGGACGGGCCGTTCAAGGGGGTGCCCTTCTTGGTCAAGGAACTCGGCATTCAGATGAAGGGCGCGCCGTCGCGTTGCGGTAGCAAGCTGACCGAAGATCTCATTGCCACCGAGGATAGTGAATTGGCAACCCGTTTCCGCACCGCCGGCTTGGTCACCGCGGCGATGACGGCGACGCCAGAGTTCGGCTTCAATCCAAGCACCGAATCCGTATTTTACGAACCGACACATAATCCTTGGGATGTGCAACGCAGTCCCGGCGGCTCCAGCGGCGGTTCGGCATCCATGGTTGCCGGTGGCGTGGTTCCGATGGCGCATGCCAATGACGGCGGGGGTTCCATTCGTATCCCGGCATCGTGCTGCGGTCTTGTCGGCCTCAAACCGACCCGCAACCGTGTCCCCACCGGCCCCAGTTTCGGCGATTGGCTGAACGGCTTGGCCGGCGAACTTGTGGTGAGCCGGAGCGTGCGCGATACGGCCGCTATTCTCGATGCCGTACAGGGTACGGATATCGGCCCGCCCGACATCATCACGCCGCCGGCGCGCCCCTATATGGAGGAATTGACGCAATCGCCGGGCAAGCTTCGCATCGCCTGGTCCGACAAGGCAATCTCGGGCGTCCAAGTACATCCGGACGTCGTCGCCGGACTGCATGAAACCGTTAAACTAATGGAATCCCTTGGTCATGAATTGGTTGAGGATCAGATCGAAATCGATTGGTCGCATTTTTTCGAAGCGCTCGTCGTCCTCTGGACCGCTTATCTCGCTTGGGCGATAGACATTCTCGCCAATGCGGTCAAACGCTCGCCGTCGTATGACAATATGGAGCGGGTCACCAATGAGCTCTATCAACATGGCAAGAGCCTCACTGCCATGGACATGCATGATGCGCTCGCCAATATCAACACGGTCAGCCGGCAATCCGGCGTATTGTTCGAGAAGTGCGATCTGTTCCTCACGCCGACCATCGCCCAGCCGCCGCTGATATTGGGCACGCTTAATCAAAATGAAGTCGGCGTGGATGCCAGGGAATGGACGCGCCGCGTCTTCGACTGGGTTCCGTTCACGCCGTTGTTCAATTCCACCGGACAGCCCGCCATATCCTTGCCGTTACATTGGTCGCCGGACGGTCTGCCGATTGGCATGCACTTTGCGGCCAAACTGAACGATGAAGCGACGCTAATCCGCGTGGCGGCGCAGTTGGAAGAAGCCAAACCTTGGAAAGATAAACGGCCGCCGGTTTTCTATTCTGAGTGATCCCGACCGGCAACCATAGGCAAGACAACACCCGCGTCACGTTCTATGGCGCGCCATAAAAAGAAAACCACTTTAGGGAGATTGCGATGAGACAAATCAGATTGAAACGCCTGTTGGGCGCTTTAGCGATAGCGGGTTCACTCGCTTTCGCCGGCGGCGCCGCAACAGATGCGAAGGCGGAGGGCGGCACCTTCGTCTGGGGCATGTCGAGCGAGATGAGTATTCTCGACCCGCATGTCGCTTGCGGCTGGCTGACAACCAACGCCATCCACAGCATCTTTGAAGGCCTGGTCATGCTCGATTTGAGTGACGCCAGCGCCACCAGCGCTAAGCTCAAACCGGCGATCGCCAAGTCTTGGACAGAATCCGATGATGGCACGGTCTATACTTTCGCCATCCGTGAGAATGTAAAATTCCATGACGGCACGATGGTCGATGCCGACGTCGTCAAATGGAACTATGACCGTTTCATGGACACTGGCGCAGCACACGCCTTCGATCAGGCTCATGCCTATCTCGGCTATTACACACGCTGGATTAAGTCGGTCGAAGTCGTCGACAGCATGACCGTCAGGATCACCCTTAATGAAACCAACTATGAGTGGCTTCAAATGGGTGTGGTTGCATGCGGCATGCCGATGATCGTCAGCCCCACCGCCGTAGCGGAAATGGGCAACGAGCAATTTGCTCTCCATCCTGTTGGCACCGGCCCGTTCAAATTTGTCGAGCGCGAGCAGAACGTCAAACTGGTGATGGAGCGCAACGACGATTATTGGGGCAACAAAGCGAAAGTCGAACGGCTTATTTTCCAGCCATTGCCGGATCAGGCCACCCGCCTCAACGCGATTCGTGCGGGCGAAGTGTCGATGATCATGGAAGCGCCCTGGGAAGAGCTAGAGAATCTGAAGAACGAGGGGTTCACCGTCACCACAAACGAAAATATCCCGTCGATCTGGCTGCTCTTTTTCAACTTTAAGAATCCGATCATGCAAGACGTTCGGGTGCGCAAAGCGATCAATATGGCGATTGACCGTGACGCCATAGCCGACGGCATTCTTAAGGGCACTGGACGGCCCGAGATGGGCATGTTGAGCCCCGGTACCTACGCCTATAAACCGGGTTACGCACCGATCAAGTACGACCCCGAAGGCGCCAAGGCCCTGCTCGCAGAAGCCGGCTATCCGGACGGGCTGGAGCTCGATTTCGATATCTATGAATACGGCTACAACGAAGTCTGGGAAAAATCCATTCAGCGCGACCTGCGCAAGGTCGGAATTAATGCCAAGCTCAACAAGATCGAATGGATCACCTATATGGGCAAATGGCTTCAGGGCATGCCCGAAGAGCTGCAAATGAACGAGATCGGCTGGGGCTGGACAATTCCGTTCTGGACCCAGGTGATGTCACGTTGCGACTACCATCCGCCGAATGGATTCAATGTCGGTTGGTACTGCAACCCGGAAGTCGACAAGCTGTTCGATCAGGCGGTGAAGCAAAAAGACAAAGCGAAAGCCGCAGCGTTATATCAGCAGGCCAATGACATCATCATTGGCCAAGACTTCGCCTATGCCGTGAAGTTCACGTACAAAAATCCGTTGGTGCTTAGCCCTTCGGTGAAGCACTTCGTGAATCCGCCGGCAAATTGGTACGATTTCTCCATCATCGAAATGGAGTAAACCGACGCCGAGTCCTGTGAATTGGGGGCGGGTTTGTGCATTGTTACGCGTGACCCGCCCCCACCATTTTCAGCGGAATATTTTGATGCGAAGTGATGGCCTGAATATCAGCCTGCCGTCCCGCCGCCCGGCGGCGCCGAGAACCGGCTAGCGATGCTTCGTTTCATCACTGGCCGTTTGGTACTGACCATTCCCGTACTGTTCGGTGTGTCCGTCATCGTCTTTCTGTTGGCGCATTTGGCGCCAGGTGACGTCACCACAATATTGGCGGGACCCTTCGCAACTGAAGCTGTGAAGGAAAAATTACGTATTTCCTTCGGCCTCGATCAGGCGCTACCGATCCAATACGCCAAATGGCTGGGACATATTCTGCAGGGCGACTTCGGCGCTTCCATCGCCAATCGCCGCGATGTTGTCGAACTGGTGTTCCCAAAATTTCTCAACACCGCCATCCTGGCGCTGTCGAGCGCCTTACTTGCTTATATTATCGGCTTTTTCGTCGGCATTTTCTCAGCCGCGCGCCCGTATTCATTTCCCGACCGGATCGTCATGAGCGTCACACTCATGTTGGGCAACGCACCGCCCTATTGGCTCGGTCTTCTCATCGTGCTGCTTTTTTCTCTGAGCTGGCGCCTCCTGCCCGCCACCGGAATGACCAATATTATGGGCGATGGCGGCGCCTGGGATGTCTTTCTCCATCTCATACTGCCCATGTTGACGACTGCGGCGGCGCCCGCTTCTATCGTGGCAAGAATGGTGCGGGCCAGCATGCTTGAAGTGTTGAGCCACAATTATATCCGAGTGGCGCGTGCCAAAGGCATTCGCAGGTCGGTTATTCTCAGACGTCACGCATTGCGAAACGCGCTGCCGCCGATCGTGACAATTTGCGGCCTGCAGCTCGGATACCTCCTGGGCGGCGTGCTATTTGTCGAAGTCATCTTCGCCTGGCCCGGTATCGGCAATCAACTTTGGCAAGCCATCCAGGCGCGCGATATTCCGACCATCCAAGGCGCAACGCTTGTCATCGCGCTGGCTTTCGTCGGCGTCAATCTGGCGGTCGATGTCATCAATGCCTATTTGGACCCGAAAATTCGGGCATCCGAGAGAGCCGGCGCATCATGACAGAACGCGAAACCGTGAATTCTGAACAACGGCAGCCGCCCGGCGATGCGGATTCAGCCTGGCGTATTCGGCGCGACCGATACCGTTTTCATCTGCGCACGCTCAAGCTCGCCTGGTATGCCTATGCCAAAGACAATGCAGCTTTAGGGGCGCTTATCTTCCTTCTCGTTATCGTTTTGGTATCCTTGCTGGCGCCGCTTATCAGCCCCTATGACCCAGCGGACGCCGTTGCCTCCATCGCAGCATTGCCTGGCACGGAAGGCGTCCTGTTGGGCGCGGACGTGGACGGGCGGGATATCCTGTCGCGCCTGTTCTGGGGCGGACGGATCGCGCTCCTGGTCGGCATCGGGCCGACCGTCGCCGCAACATTGATTAGCCTGTTCCTCGGCCTGACGGCGGGATATTTCGGTGGCTGGTTCGATCAAATTCTCATGCGCATTGTCGATGTCGTATTCGCATTTCCCTTAGTTTTGTTGGCCATTGTTATTGCCGGCGTCCTCGAGCCTGGTGTGTGGACCGTGATTCTCGCCATCAGCATCGCGCTCACGCCCTATATCGCCCGGCTTGTTCGCACGACAACATTAAACGTGAAACAGCAGCCCTATGTTGAGGCGGCGCGCGCCGGCGGCGCCGGCGATTCCGCAATCATTTTGCGCTATATTTTGCCCAATATGATTCCGCCGGTGCTGGTGTTTGCCACCACCCTGATCGGCCTGATGATGGTCGTGGGATCCGGTTTAAGTTTTCT
Organism: Pseudomonadota bacterium; assembly: GCA_027624955.1. Classification (NCBI taxonomy): domain Bacteria; kingdom Pseudomonadati; phylum Pseudomonadota; species Pseudomonadota bacterium. The sequence goes on along the minus strand of JAQBTG010000058.1, from coordinate 3,766 downwards.
CGGTCTGGGTATTCAGCCGCCGGAAGCCGATTGGGGAACCATGGTGGCGGAAGGCCGAGGCGTGCTGCGCAAAGCGCCCCATGTTACAATTTTCCCCGGCGTCGTCATCGTTCTCGTCGCTCTTTCCTTTAACTTTATCGGTGACGGATTGCGCGATGCGCTTGATCCGCGCCGTCGCTCCCGCTGAGGTCGGACAACGTCATGGTCGAACCGATTCTCAAAGTTGAAGGTCTCAAAACCCACTTCAAACTGCGCGAGGGAATTCTCAAGGCGGTTGACGGTATCTCTTTTTCTCTGGCGCCCGACGAGGTGCTCTGCATCGTTGGTGAATCCGGCTCCGGCAAAAGTGTCACCGCGCAATCGATTTTGCGCCTTATCGATCCCCCTGGTCACATCGTTGAAGGACGTATCCTATATCGCGATAAAAACCTTCTCGATTTGTCAGAACGCGAAATGGAGAAAATTCGCGGCGATCGCATCGGTATGATTTTTCAAGACCCGATGACCTCGCTCAATCCGGTGTTCACCATAGGAGAGCAAATTGCCGAAGGTCTTCGCGAGCATCTCAGCTTGAGTAAGAAGGAAGCGCAAGACCGGGCGGTCGACCTGTTGCGCTCAGTCGGCATTCCAAACCCGGAAGATCGCTATCGGGATTATCCGCATCATTTCTCGGGCGGCATGCGCCAGCGTGTGTTGATTGCGGCGGCCATCGCCTGCGAGCCCGATATTCTCATTGCCGACGAGCCAACCACGGCGCTCGACGTCACCATCCAGGCACAAATATTAAAACTATTGGCCGATGTTCAGCGGCGTCTCAACAGCGCCCTAATTCTCATTACCCATGACCTCGGCGTAGTTGCCTCGATGGCGGATCGCGTGCTCGTGATGTATGCCGGGGAAATGGTCGAGTATGGCGATGTGAAAACTATATTCGAGCACCCCAAGCATCCCTATACGATCGGCTTGATGAATTCGGTTATTCGCCTTGACGATCAGCGCGGCAGTGAACTCCGTTCCATTCCGGGAACACCGCTTGTTCCAATCAATCCGCCGCCCGGTTGCTCCTTTCGGTCGCGCTGCGATGCCGCGCACGCTCCATGCGAAATCGAGAAGCCGCGCGCCCATTCCCTCGCCAGCGAGCATCTTGTTTCGTGCCATCTGATGCAGTCCGACAATAGCCAGGCAGATTCAGCATGAGTGAAGAACTGCTTACGGTTGAAGGATTGACCAAGCATTTTCGTCTTGAGGCCAAGGGGCTGTTCGAGAAAGGGCCCCTGTTGCGGGCCGTGGACGGAATTGATTTCGCCCTCGAACGCGGCGGAACCTTAGGGCTGGTGGGTGAGAGCGGCTGCGGAAAATCGACCACGGCCCGTCTGGTCTTGCGTCTCGTCGAGGCCACGAGCGGCAGCGTCATGTTCGATGGAATCAACGTTTTGGAATGCTCCAAGGCGGAATTGCGGCAATTGCGCCGCGAAATGCAGCTGGTTTTTCAAGATCCCCTGGCGTCGTTAAATCCGCGTATGTCTGTTGGCGTTTCCATTTCCGAGCCGTTGCGATTTCATGGTATCGGCAGCCAAATCGAACGCTTCCAGAAAGCGCGCGAGTTTCTGGAGGTGGTCGGCCTCAGCGCCGACTACTTCGATCGCCTGCCGCATGAATTCAGCGGCGGGCAAAATCAGCGCGTCGCCATCGCGCGGGCTTTAATTCTGCAACCCAAGCTGCTCATATTGGATGAGCCGGTCTCTGCTTTGGATGTCTCGATCCGGGCGCAAATTCTCAATCTCCTGCGCGACCTACAGAACCAGTTCACTCTGACCTATATGTTCATTTCGCACGATCTGAGTGTGGTGAAGCATTTTTGTGACCGCACATGCGTGATGTATCTCGGCAAGATCGTCGAAATTGCCGATAGCGAGCTGCTCTATCGCGAATCGCTCCATCCCTATACTCAGGCGCTTATCGAAGCGATTCCGGCGTCGGATTTGGATACGCCGTCGGTCACCGAGCGCGCCGGACTGGAAGGCGATATTCCCAGTCCAATCGATCCGCCGTCGGGCTGCCGCTTTCACACCCGCTGCCCCAAGCGCATGGCAAGATGCTCGCAACAAGAACCGGAATTGCGCGAGGTAAAACCGGGCCACCGAGTAGCATGTTTTCTTCATGAGTAAAATTCACACCCAACCTAATCCGAGGGGGACTTAACCATGCAGGAATTCGCGAAATACGACGCACTGGGTCTAGCCGAGCTGGTCAAGAACAAGGACGTGAAACCGATCGAATTGGTCGAGGCCGCCATTGGCCGAATCGAGAGCGTCAATGACAAATTGGGCTGCGTTAATATCGAGAATTACGAAAATGCCCGCGCCCAAGCCGAGGGCGTCGTCCCGGATGGCCCGTTCAGCGGCGTTCCCCTCCTGCTGAAGGATCTGATCACCGGCTATGAGGGTATGCGGACCAGTAATGGCAGCCGCTATTTTAAAGAATTTACGGCGCCCGTTGATAGTGCCATCGCGACGCGCATCAACGAGGGCGGCTTTATTCGTTTGGCGAAGACGGTCACGCCGGAATTCGGCTACTGCATTGCCTCTGAGCCGGAAATTTTTCCGCCGGCGCGAAATCCGTGGAATCCTGAACATACGCCGGGCGGTTCCAGCGGCGGCTCCAGCTCTGCTGTTGCCGCACGTGTCGTCCCCATCGCCACCGCGAGCGATGGCGGCGGCTCAATTCGTATTCCAGCTTCTAACGGCGGATTGGTCGGGCTCAAGGCGTCACGCGGACGCACCACCATGGCGCCGTATTATGCCGACCTTTGGTATGGCTGCGTGGTCGAAGGCTGCGTTTCGTTGACCGTGCGCGACCAAGCTGCCTATCACGACCTCACCCAATATGGCGTACCCGGCGAGGTCTATGCCGTGCCCCGCCCGGCAACGCCCTATCTGCAGGAAGTCGGCAAGGATCCCGGCAAGCTGCGCATTGGCATGATTAAGAAGGCAGCGGATGGCCAAACCCTACACCCTGAATGTATCGCCGCCGTTGAGAACGCGGCGCGCCTCTGTGAATCCCTCGGCCACCATGTGGAAGAGGCGGAATACAGCTTCGATTATCAGGAGCTCACCGCGATCTTTACCCGCATCGCCTGCGCCGCAACCGCCGCCGGCATATTGGCATCCGAACCGCATGTCGGCCGCGCGCCGCGCCAGGGTGATTTCACCAATGCCATTCAGGAGATGCTCGAGCGCGGGCAACAACAAAATGCGGCAGAGCACTACCAGGATGTTGAAGCCATGCATCAGATCGGCTGGACCGTGGCAGCAGATTGCGACCCCTATGACGTGGTGCTAACACCGACTTTGCCGAACCCACCGCGAAAGGTCGGTTACTTCGATATGTCGTTGCCGTTCGACGAATACAATTTCGATATCCTCGTTCCCGAAGTGGTGTTCACCTTGCCGCACAATGTAAGCGGCCTGCCGGGGATTTCATTGCCGCTCCATTGGTCCGCGGACGGACTGCCCTGTGGTGTGCAATTCCTCACCAAACACGCCAATGACGGTTTGTTGTTCCGCCTCGCGGCACAACTCGAAGAAGCGCAACCGTGGTTCGACAAGGTGCCACCGATTCATGCCTGATTCGACGGCGGAAGGCTTCATAGGGTGCTGTCAGAGATCTGAATCCGACGCCCAAGGTCGACGGCAGGCTTTGTCAGACTAAAATTCTAGTCATTTTTATGATCGTCTAATGGTTGTATAATATCACCAGTTTCTGC
>JAQBTG010000057.1 GCA_027624955.1 Pseudomonadota bacterium | reverse complement strand
GAACCAGGTGGGCCAAATCCTCCTTTAGATCAGGCCGTAGATTGTTCCAAATTATATGACGACGGACACATGGGACTGTAACCGCGCAAACCCGCAGTGCCCTCCAACGGAGATTTAAGTTTCAGTTTATCCGCTTCGGGAAGGGCAAAGAATTCGAGCGAAACGTCCTGCACGGCCTTCATCAGCTCGGTTTGGATCGGATGGCCGGTGACCACCAGGAAGCCGATGTCGCGACACACCTGATCCATCTCCTCAGCAACCCGTTTTCTCGCCGCCGGATCGCCTGAGTAGAACGGTTTGAGATCGACAACCGGAACCTGAAGCATCGTCATCAGCGCCTCCTCACCTAAGATCAAGACCGAGTGCCGTCGCGCTGCATGTCGAATTATTTTTGCAGTCGGCTGGCCGCGCATATTGTAGGCGGCGGCCGTAAAATAGTCTATGCAAGCCCGGCGATCCAGCGGCACGGCCGGCCGCTGGATCGCGCCATAAACACGCCTGCGCGACGGGCTTAAAATGGCGGGTGGGATAGGGTAGAGTGGCTGGCCTTTCAACGGGCCGGATATACGGTTTGGATGGAGGCGGCGCGGCGGCAAAGCGCGGCTGGCGTCCATGCGATCATCGAGGGCGACCATGAACATCATAGATTTGATCCAGAGTGCCCGGCAGCGGGCAGTATTTCTGTGTGAAAGCGCCACGCCGGACGTACGTTCAAGGGGGCGAGGATGAACGAGCGAGCAGAGGTCGCCGGGCCTGAGGAAATCCGCGATTATATCCGCGATATCATCCGCGACGACCTTGCAGCCGGGCGGCGCGAGATCGTGGTCACGCGCTTCCCGCCCGAGCCCAACGGCTATCTTCATATTGGCCATGCCAAATCGGTGTGCCTCAATTTCGGCGTCGCTGGCGAGTTTGGCGGGCGCTGTCATATGCGCTTTGACGATACCAACCCGACCAAGGAAGAGCATGAGTATATCGATGCGATTCAGGCGGATGTGCGTTGGCTCGGCTTTGAGTGGGGCGAACATCTCTATTTCGCCTCCGATAATTTTGAACGCCTATATGGCTGGGCCGAACATCTGATCGCTGCCGGCGACGCGTATATCGATGATCTCTCGCCCGACGAAATTCGTGAGCACCGCGGCACCTTGACCGAGCCCGGGCGCAACAGCCCGTTCCGCGATCGCACGCCTGAGGAAAGCCTCGATCTCTTCCGCCGCATGCGCGCCGGCGAATTTTCGGAAGGCACCCGTGTCCTCCGCGCCAAGATCGACATGGCGTCGGGCAATATGAACCTGCGCGATCCGGTGCTCTACCGCATTCTCCACGCCGCCCATCCGCGCACCGGCAATCAATGGTGCATCTATCCGACCTATGATTTTGCGCACGGCCAGTCGGATGCCATCGAAGGCGTGACCCATTCGCTCTGCACCCTCGAATTCGAGGACCATCGCCCGCTTTATGCTTGGTTGATCGCGCACCTGCCGGTCGAAACGGTGCCCCTGCAATATGAATTCTCGCGCCTCAACCTGACTTACACGGTGCTGTCGAAGCGCCGGCTCATCCAGCTTGTGCAAGAAAATTACGTGCGCGGCTGGGACGATCCCAGGTTGCCGACACTGCGCGGCCTGAGACGGCGCGGCGTCCCGCCGGCGGCGATCCGCGATTTCGTCAGCCGCCTGGCGATCTCGAAAAGCGACGGCACGGTCGAAATGGCCCTCCTGGAGCATTGCATTCGGGAGCATCTGAACAAGGTCGCGCTCCGCCGCCTGGCGGTTCTTAAACCGCTTAAGGTGGTGATCGAAAATTGGCCCGAAGGTCAAACGGAAATGCTCGATGCGGTGAACAATCCCGCGGACGAAACCGCTGGCACGCGCTCCATTCCATTTTCAGGTGAGATCTATATCGAGCAAGACGACTTCATGGAGGAGCCACCGAAGAAATTCTTCCGCTTGGCACCCGGCCGCGAGGTGCGGCTGCGCTACGCCTATTTCATCACCTGTACCGAAGTAATCAAGGATGCCGCCGGCGAAGTGGTCGAGCTGCGCTGCACATATGATCCGGCGTCGCGCGGCGGAAATTCACCTGATGGGCGCAAGGTCAAGGCGACGCTCCATTGGGTTTCAGCGGTGGATGCCGTGTCCGCAGAAGTACGGGTCTACAACCATTTGTTCACCCGCGAAGATCCGGGCGCCGACGGCGACGTGCTGGACGACCTCAATCCAGATTCGCTGGAAATATTGCAAGATTGTCGCCTTGAGCCCGCCCTGGCGGAAGCCGCTCAGGGCGTGGCAGTGCAATTTGAGCGCCAGGGTTATTTCTGTCTCGACGCCGATTCAACAGCGGAAAAACCGGTGTTCAACCGCACCGCTTCGCTGCGCGACGAATGGGCGAGGATTCAAAAGCAGGGCGCCTGATCAGCACACCGGATGCGGCCCGGTCACGCAACCGGTCTGGCCATTCATAGACTGTCATCCGGCAACGCCCCATCGGAAGATTTCTCGAACTGCGGATATTCGTCACCAATTTCGTAAAAATCCGCTTTGTCGCCGACGAATATGTGGCCCATCGTGTTGAGGCCGGTTGGCTGATCGAGAGACCCCGCGAGGATTCCGGTGGCGTCTTGTTCGTCCGGTTGCCAGAACAGGCTGGAGCCGCATTCCTGGCAAAATCCGCGGCGTGCAATTTTGGAGCTGCGGTACCAATTTAATCCGCGCGCTTCAGTGATGCTGATGCTGGATTTCTTGGCTTTGCTGTGGGCGCCATAGGTGCCGTGCAATTTTTGACACATTCCGCAGTGGCAATTCACCACATCGCGCAAGCGGCCCGAAACCTCGAAACGGACGGCGCCGCACAGGCACCCACCGGTCGCTCCATTCCTGTTGCCTTCCACGATCTTTGCTTCCCATAGAGCGCTAAATTCTTAACTAAAATTTATTCGGTAGCGAGGCATTTTGACAACAGCGCGATGCGATCTCGAAGAGCTGAGATAAGAATTTTTCAGTTGAATTATTCACGTTCGCGAGCGTTCATAGGCGTGCCAAATTTTTGACAGCGCTATAGGAGGACATGATGAAAAAATTATTCGCCGCCCTGGCGATCGCCGCGATCGCTGGGTTCACGCTTCCCGCACAAGCCGGCCAATGCCCGGTCGACATGAAAAAGATCGACGCCGCAATTTCGAGTTCAAGCCTTGATGCGGATCAGATGTCTCTGGTCAAAACATTGCGCGCGCAGGGTGAGGTCTATCACAAAGCTGGGCAGCATAAGGAATCCGTCGAAGCCCTGGCCAAGGCCAAAGCGATTCTGAGGGTGGGTGGCTGGACCCGAATTTAGCCCGCCAGCGCATGCGCTTCACGGCGGCGATTTCGCTTTCTATCTGGCGCCTGACGTTTGAATCGTCATCTACGGCGCTCGGCCCAAACAAGCCATAGCGCGGTTCCCGATAGGTGTAGCGCGCGGTGCGGTAGAAGGTGGGATTAAGCGCCGCCTCCACAGTCTCGCGGTTGGTTTGTGTTTGGCAGGCAAGCAGGTCGGCATCGCGCGCCGCCGTTTCCACGCCCGATTTTGTCCAACTGCCGGTATCCGTCGCGCAGGCCCCGAGCAGAACCAGCAGGACTGGCAGGGCGGCCACGCCCAACCATCTTCGCCCCCCGCGTGGCGGAACAGAGCCCGTGTGAGCCGTAGCTGTAATCATGCTGACCATCCTATCTACGCTGTCGGTAACCGAGCATATCCTTGGTTGGAAATATTATGCCGCGCGCAGTGCCGTTCAAGGATTGGCCTGCAAAATGTAATGCGCCGCATTATGGCCTGGCGCGCCGGTCACTTCACCGGCCGGATGTGTGCCGCCGCCGCACAGATAGAAATTGCCGATTGGCGTATCGTAGCTCGGGCGTTCGCCGAGGAACTGGCCCGGCACCACATCGAGATGGCGGATCGCGCCGTCGGTTATGCCGGTGCGCTGCTCAATGTCCCACGGACTCAGAAATTTCCATTCGCGGATATCGGCGCGGAAATTGGGGATGAACCGGTTGACCCAATCGATGACGGCTTCGCCAGCTTCGTCGCGGCGCTGTTCCCAACTGCCCTCGGCCAAGCGTGGCGGCGCGTAAAGACCCCAGATCGAGCAAATCACGCCATTTTTTTTGGTCAGGGTCGAATCATAGATGGTCGGTATCTGAAGGTGGCAGATCGGCTGCGAACAGATTTCGCCGGCGCGCATCTCGGCGCCCGCCCGAGCATAGTGATCGAGGCTCGGCGCGATCAACATGTAGGACACGTCAGCGGCATCGATGTCTGATTCGGCTAAATAGGCCGAGACGTCGGGCGCTTTATCCATGATGCAGTGAAATTTGAAGTAGCCGGTGCCGGTCTTGAGGTTCTCAATTTTTGTGGCGAGATCGCCGGGCAAGTCGGCTGGCTCGAACAGCGTGCGGTAGGTGCGCTTGGGATCGGCATTGGAGATCACCAGGCGCGATCGTATTTCCTCGCCGCTCTCCAGGCGCACGCCGCACGCCGTGCCGTTTTCGACCAATACTCGGGCGACCGGTGCATCGCAGCGGATTTCGCCGCCCTGTTCGCGCACCGCCTCGGCCATCGTTTCGGTGATCCGGCCCATGCCGCCTTCAACGACAAAATAGCCATGAGCGCCGGCGGCGCCGAACTGGAAAAACGTCTCGGCCCAGGCGCCCCCCGGCGCATACGGATCGGCCATGTCCTGGACATAGACCATCATGGCGCGCACGCGCGCGTCATCGAAATATTCCGACGTTAGATCGTGCAGCGAGGTTGTGAGAATTTTCTCCAAAAGCGCGCTGTCGCCGCTCGCTTCGGCGCGCTTGCGGATGTCGGCCAGGCTCGGCGGATCGGTGGTCAACATGGTCGGCTGAACCAGCCCGATCATCTTCGTCCACAGCGCAACCCAATCCGGGTAGCGTTCAGCATCATGCGCATTCAGGCGCGCAATCGAGGCCATTGAGCGCTCCATCTCGTAATGCAGAAACGCGTGGCTGCCGTCTTCATAGGGAAAGAACACCGGTGGATCGATCAGGCTCATCTTGAGGCCGCGCGCGTCGAGCGCCATGTCGTCGCGCACCTTCTGTTCGAGCTTCCACATCACATAAGCGCAAGTTGAGATGCGATAGCCGTCGAAGAATTCCTCCGTCGCGCAGGCGCCGCCGACAAATCCACGCCGTTCACACAACAGCACCTTCTTGCCGGCTCGCGCCAGATAGAACCCGGCCACCAACCCGTTGTGGCCGGCGCCGACGATGATCGCGTCATAGGAGGGTTCAGCCATAGCCGTGTATTCCTTTCGGGTTCATCTCGTGATCGGCGGTGCGGTCCATTTAAGACTGCAAGGCTGCGGCGAGCAACTCGAACTCAGGAACACGCGGTGATGCCGTTCGCCAAGCAAGCCCGATCCGCCGCGACGGCTTGTCCGATAGGGGAATGAGCTGGATATCGTGTGCGCTGGTGATATTTGAATCGATCGCCAATTGCGGCAGCAGCGTCACACCGAGGCCCGCCGCCACCATTTGCACAATGGTATGCAGGCTAGTCGCCTCAAATTGAATCCGGATGCGTGAACTCTGCAATCGGCAGGCGTCGAGCGCATGTCCGCGAAGACAATGGCCTTCTTCGAGCAATAAAAGCGGTTGGTCAACAATATCGCTGTCTGAGATCGTCTTTTTACCGGCCAGAGGATGATCGCGATGACAGGCAAATTGAAAAATATCATCGAACAACTCGCGGACGGTCAGATCGCCGATTTCGAATGGTAACGCGATCATTGCCAGGTCGATCTCACCGTCGCGCAGGCGCGCGAGAACAGGCGCGGTTTGCTCTTCGCGCAAATAAAGCTGCAGCAAAGGATAAGCTGCATTTAGTGCCGGCAGAACCCGCGGCAGAAGAAACGGGCCGATGGTCGGAATAATGCCGAGTGTCATCCCTCCGGTCATGGGATTTCGATGCGGCGCGGCCAGTGCCATGATGTCATCGGCATCGCGCAGCAAAAGCCGCGCCCTTGCGGCAATTTCCAGCCCCACGGGCGTCATCATGACCGTCCGCTTGGTGCGCTCGGCCAAGGTCACACCCAGCACCGTTTCCAGGTCGCGAATACCAGCGCTCAATGTCGACGGCGTGACGCTGCAGCGATCTGCTGCTTTGCCGAAATGCTGCACGTCCGCCAGAGCGGTCAGATATTCGAGTTGCTTGAGGCTGGGCAGAAGTTTCACGCCGAAATTTCCATTAATGTGGGAAAAACGATTTATATAACGATTTTATATCGTTTCTTAAAATTAAGCGGTTGCACTAATTTCCTGTCATCGAAGGCCACCGAATATGGAGATCGTACAATGTCCAAATGCCCCATCATGACGACAGCCAATGGCAGCCCCGTCAGTGACAACCAACACTGCCTGACTGCTGGGCCGCGTGGGCCGCTGTTGGCTCAGGACTGGCAATTGTTTGAAAAGCACGCGCACTTCAATCGCGAGCGAATTCCCGAACGCATCGTCCACGCCAAGGGTTCCGGCGCGTACGGCAAGCTAACCATCACCGAAGACATCACCAGATTTACCAAGGCCAAGCTGTTTGAGCCGGGCAAGGAAACCGAATGTTTCTTGCGCTTTTCCACCGTTGCCGGTGAAAAGGGTGCCGCCGATGCCGAGCGCGACGTGCGCGGTTTCGCGGTGAAGTTCTACACCGAGGAGGGCAACTGGGACATCGTCGGCAACAACACGCCAGTGTTCTTTGTCCGGGATCCGTACAAATTCATGGACTTCATCCACTCGCAGAAGCGCGACCCCAGAAGCAATTTACGCGACGCCACTATGCAGTGGGATTTCTGGTCGCATGCGCCGGAGGCCGTGCATCAGATCACCATTCTGATGTCAGATCGCGGCCGTCCGGCCACGTACCGCCACATGAATGGGTACGGCTCCCACGCCTACAGCTTTATCAACGCCGACGGCGAGCGCTTTTGGGTCAAGTTTCATTTCAAGACGGCGCAGGGCCAAAAGACAATCGGCGACGCTCACGCCGCCATAATCATCGGCGACGACCGTGAAAGCCATCAACGCGATCTGGTGACAGCCATCGATCGCGGAGACTTCCCGCGCTGGAATATGAAAGTCCAGATCATGACCGAGGCCGAGGCGAATGAAACCGATTTCAATCCATTCGACCTCACCAAAGTGTGGCCGCACAGTGAATTTCCTCTGATCGACGTGGGAGTCCTGGAGTTGAACCGCAATGCCGAAAACTACTTCGCGGATGTGGAACAGGTGGCGTTCACCCCGGCCAACATCGTGCCTGGAATCGGCCACAGCCCCGACAAGATGTTGCAAATGCGCATCCTGTCTTACGGCGATGCGCAACGTTACCGGCTCGGGGCCAACCATCAGGCGCTTCCGGTTAACGCGCCGCGTTGCCCGGTGCACACTTATCAGCGCGATGGTGCCATGCGCTTCGATGGCAATAATGGTGGTGCGGTCAACTACCAGCCCAACAGCTTCGATGGCCCTGTGGAAGACCCGTCATTCCGGGAGCCGCCGTTAGCGATCGGTGATGTTGCTGAGCGCTACGACCACCGCCAAGGTAATGACGATTTCACCCAGGCCGGCAATCTGTTTCGCATCATGCCAAAAGACGAGCAGGCGCGTTTGATGGACACCATCGCGGGCGCGATGGCCGGCGTGCCCGACGATATCATCGGCCGTCAAATCGGTTATTTTCGCAGCGCCGACCCGGCTTACGGTGCCGGGGTCGCTAAGCGCCTGGGTAAATAATTGGCAACACGAGCGGCCTTTCCCCCGCTGACGACGGGGAGAGGCCGTGTCTACCTGCGCTTGATCGTGGTGGTCTCAGCTTGCTGGTTTGCGCATATCGACAAGATCGCCCGCTTCATTCACGTAAAGACCGAGTTCTTTGGCCCGCGCATTGATATGTGGCGACCATGTCGCTTTGCCCGGATCGGTACCGCCGAGAATGGCCAGGATGTGAGCCGGCTCGGTGCCGGCGTTGCGCAACCCGCGCATGACGCCGGGCGGCACGGAAAACACATCAAACGGCTCGAGGATCACTTCTTCCTCGCCCTCCGGTCCCAAGGTAACCGCCCAACGACCACTGAGCGCGACGAAACATTCGATCGTTTCATGGTCATGTTGTGACGATCCTTTGCCGGGGTCGGACTTCATCATGGTCAGGTTGAAATCTCGATTGTCGGCAATCATTGGCTCTAGTCCGGCGTCTTCGGTCACGCCGCGCCCGATGATGTTGTAAATCTCGCGTTGGTATTCGGGTATCCGCGTGTCGGCAAAAGCTTCCGAGCTTGAACGTAAGTCCTTAAAGCGCGCAACCCGCGAAAGCAGGGACGCGATGCTGAATTTGGTCATTGTATCTCCGTACCCCATGCCGCTTCAGACGAAGCGTTCGCCGGCCCCGGCAACGCCGGAGCATATTGCTCTGACGTCCCCTGAGCCGGCGTATCGCCTAGCGTTTCTGCCAGTCGCCTGATTTCTCCACCGCGTCGGCTACGCGCAGAACGGTGAGGTCATCGAACTGACGGCCGACCAGCATCAACCCAATCGGCAAATCATCCTCGATCGCGCACGGCACGCTGATCGACGGATGGCCGCTGAGGCTGAACTGGCAGGTATTGCCGATCATGTTGAGAGCCTGCTCCATATCGGTCTCGATACTGCAATCTGGCGCGGCGAGCGGCGGCGTCATGAACGGCACCGTCGGCATCGCGATCACGTCGCACTCCGCGAGGGCTCTATCGTAATCGGCGTTCAGCAGGTGGCGCTGGTTTTGCGCCTTGGAATAATAGCGCCCATGATATTTGCGGTGCATATATTCACCCAGGATCACCACCAATTTGGCCGCGACCGGCAGGTCGTTCGCCCGTGAATCAAAGCCCCGGCCCAACGCTTCTCTCAGCCGCGTGTTGTAGAATCCACTCCAGTTGGAGCCTTGGTTGTAGCCCTTGATCATGAACTCGGCGGAACCTTCGAGACCAATCGCGTTCCACAGATGCGGACCGACCATATGCATCGGCGCCGATACCACCTTCACAATGGCGCCCTTGGCTTCGAGCGCCTTGACCGCCGCTTTGCACTTGCGGTCGACCACCTTATCGCTCGCCGGAAAGCCGAGATCGTTCCAGCGTTTTTGCCCGAATCCTTCTTTGAGGAGCCCGATCTTCAGGCCCTTCACGCCTTTGCCGATCGCCGGCATGTAGTCCTGCACATAGTTATCGGGGATCACGCCGCGCTGGCGCGGGTCCATCGGATCGGGACCGGCGAGGACCGAGAGCAGCCGCGCGGTGTTCTCCACCGTGTCGCACATCGGCCCCAACGTATCCATCGTCATCTCGATCATCACCGCGCCGGTGTAGGGCACCAGGCCAAACGTCGGCTTGTGACCCACAACGCCGCAGCGCGATGCCGGCAGGCGGATCGAGCCCGCCTGATCGCCGCCAATCGCCATCTTGACATCGCCTGCCGCGACAACCGCGCCGCTGCCGCCCGACGAGCCGCCCGGTGAATGGGTTGGCTTGCGCGGATTGCGGATCGGCCCGAGAGCGCTGGTATGGCCGCCGCCGGAAAACGAGCAATCCTCGGTGGTGGTCTTGCCAACGATGGTGCCGCCGGCATCGAGAATGCGGGTGACAATGGTGGCATCGACGTCGGGAATATAGCCTTCGAGCACCCGGCTGCCGTTCATCAGCGGGATGCCGGCAACGCCGACCGGATCTTTAATGCCGACGTCATAGCCCTTGAGCATGCCCGATTTAGCGCCCTTGACGTCACAACGCCAATACCAGCCATTGTAGGGATTGTCTTCGGCGCTTGGCCGGTAGCCGGCATTGCGCGGATATTTCTGTGGCGGCCGCCATTCCGGGATTTGTTCAAGCACCCGATAGGATTCCATCGGCCCGCGCATCAAATTTTGATAGGACTGCGCATCATCTTCTGGCATCTCAATGCCGAACTCATCGGCAAGATCGCGAATTTGATCGATCGTCGGTAAATTGGCGCCTTTGGCCATCGTCACTTCTCCCTCAAAATGCGTCCGCCCTGGCATTCAAACCACGCCACCGCGCCGCTGTTATCATTGGAAATAATTTATCTAGCCAGTCTAGGCGACGGCGAGGGCTTCGCCCACAACATATTGCTCGCCCGAGCAATCCTCACACTGCCCGTCGCGCATAGCCCATGCCTTCGGCAAGTTTGCAGATGGCGGCAAGCAGGAGCTTGGCGTGGTGGACGTCATTGGGGAGTGGCTGGAGGGGTTTTAGCCAGCGCGGGAAGTGTTCGAAGATCACCAGATTGTCGAGTTGGTTGAGCGCCTCTTTGTTGAGGGTGGCGCGCGCCAATTCATAATCGTTGCGCCGGCCCATGACGAATTCATCGGGCCAAGTCTTGCGCGCGCCCGAAGGCCGCTCACCGTCATAGGTTGCGGCGGCGAGGTTGGCGCGCCCGAAGACCGCGTAGTGTAAGAAGCCGTAGCGCTCGCAGGCCTGCAACTCGCCGACCGTAATCACGCTGTTGGCCGCCATGATACCCAACGCATAGGCGATGTCGGCGCGGCCATAGGCGAGGCTGCGCCGGACATGGCCTTCCGGCGTGCCGTTGTCGCGCGAACGCTGCAGCCTGCCATTGGGCTCGCGCGGGCCATTTTTGCGGTTTCTCGCCATCTTCCGCGCGCCTCTAATTCCGGTTTCCGTAGAGCCGATTGCCTACGGTTTCGAGCAGCTTTTGCTCCACCCAGGACAGGCGCGGGTCTTGGACGCCGACCACCAAAATCCCGAGTTGACGCCAGCCGCGCCGCTTTTCCGCCTCGGCGTCGATAGGGCTCGCCACCTTGTGGCCGATTGGCGAGGCCAGCTGTGCATCTGCGTTTTTCATGCCAGATACTCCCGTCTTAATGCGTCTTCGCGCACGCCCATCGCGTGCCACATTGCTTTCAGCCGTGCCGTGGCGCCGGTGCCGGCGACGAGTTCTTTTTCCGCCATGCGTTGCGCGCGCTTGCTGGCAGCGGCCATTTGTTGAAATTGTGCCGCGTTCGGCGGCCGTCCGTGATCCTCAACAAAAAGCCGCACCGAATGCCCATAGCCGGCTTTGAGCGCCTGCTGCCCGGGTTTTGAGCGCAAGGTTTGGCCGACCATCTGGCGCCGATCGGCGACGTGCGCGGGCGGCACGGTTGCGCATTGTGGCCGGGCGTCACGGCACGCGCTAACCAGTTCCGCGACGCTCGGCCAACGGCGATATTTATGGGTTTCGGCGAGGCGGTCGACGGCGCGGCGCAGGGTTTCGCGCGGGAATTTCTTGAGCACTCGCGCATATTCCTCGGCCAGGGCATGGGCGGTTTCCGGTTCCGGCGGGCCGAACAGCAGCGTGAGGCGTTCAAACACCAATTCGCGAATGTCGAGATTAGTGGTTTGCATGGTCTACCTTTCCTGCCGTGCCTGCCGCGCGTACCTGGCTTGAAGTGCGTGGTTCTTTGGCGTTTTCGTCCTCACCCCAATTTGCCAGCGGATCGCGCAACGCGTCGGAACGCCATCCGGGCGCGCGTCCGGGTTGTTGTTCGGCGGTGCGGCGGATCCAGTTTTTCCATGTCGCCGGCCAGTCGAGCTTGCAGCCGCGGGCGCCGGGAATGGCGATCCAATAGTCCCTGAATTTTGCTGCCTCGGCCGCAATCGCCGCCGGTGCCAGCCCTGCCGCCGCCGCGAACGCAATCGCATCCGGCGCGGGCGCCCAGTCGCGCGCCAACCTGGCGCCTTTCTGGTCGGTCGCCTGGCGTTGACGGGCTGTCACAGCGGTGCGCATCAAACCGTTCACAGGAACGGGCGGTGGAGCGGGTGGGCGCGCGCGCGCGCTCAGCGCGGCCTCTTCTTCGGGCTCTGGTTTTGGTTCGGGTTCGGGTTCAGGTTCAGGAGATTCCGACCGCTTCGGGACTCGTTCGCGATGGCTTCCTGATGCACATAACAACGGCATCAGGAATTTGTTGTCGATCGCCTCTAGATCGGCGAGCAAATTGTCGAAGATGCTGCCGCGGGGCAGCGCCGCGATGATCTTCATGGCGCCCAGAGCGACGTTGCGGTTTTCGATCTTGTTGTGGCCGAACCAGCCGGCAATGCGCACCAGGTAATTGTTGGGGTCGCGCTCGATAAAGCGCTTGGCGGTGAGTTCTGAGAAGCGCAGCGCCAGGGTCTCCGCCGGCCAGTTCAGATCGGCCATGATGTAGCCGTCGGGCAATACGAAGCAGCCGAGCGAATTGCCGTGCGGGCAGCTGTAGAGGTAGAGCAGGAGATGGCGTGATTCATCGCAACTGAGCGCCCGCACTTTCGGGTTCTGCCAAAAACTGGTTTCGATGCGGCCATAGGTTCTCACCTGAGGCGCGCCTCTATCGCCGCGACACTGCGCTGGGTCGACATCGCCACCTTGCGCCGTGCCGCCACGGTCCGCGCCGAATGCATAACGGTGGTCGGGTCGCGTTGAATGATGGCGCCGATTTGCGCAAGGCTCTTGGTGGTGTGCCGCTTGGAGACATAGCAATAAATCTGCCGCGGCTCGGTAAACCGGCGCTGGCGATTCTTCGAGCGCAGATCGCCGGCACTCACATGGTAATAATCGGCCACCGCTTTCAGCACATCGCTGAGCGCAGTATCGGCCGCCGGCCAGCCCGAAAGGCGCACGGGATAACGATGCGGGTCATGCCCTTCAAGCACCGCCGGCAGGTCGCGCTTCCAGTCAGTCTGCAAAGCGTCCCACGCGGCTGCGGGTTGGCGCTCAAGAATCCATGTCATGCCGATATCTCCTGAAACCGCGCAACGCCACGCCGTGATGCGGCTCTGCTGATGAAAAACGCCGGAGCCGCGTCCCGTGGTGAGACGCGGCTCCGACTAGGACGCGGCTGCCGGGGGTGCCCAGGGAGGAAAGCTCCGGCAACGCGCTCGGCCTCTTGCGAGGCGAGGGGGGGATTTGCTGAGGGTGGTGTTTAGCGCTGGTCATAACGCCGGCCCTCCCGGCAAGCGGCGCGCCCGGCGCCAGTCGGCAATGCCGTCGCCCAACAATTGCGCGCAGCCGATCAGAAGAACCAGCGCCGCCCACGGCGCATAGAGCAGGGCCAGAAGGGCAAGAATGGGCAGACACAGGAGCCTGGCCGTGCGGCGCTGTGCAATTTCTTGAGCCAGAAGATCGATGTGCATATGGGATAAATGGTGCAATATTGCACAAGTCGCAAGAGCAATATTACTCCAAGCACATAAATCGAATATGTGCCATAATGCACCAATGAAACAGTCGGAAATATCAGCCCTCGCGGAGGAGCAGGAAACCCAGCGCGATTTTATCAACGCGATGATGGAATCGACCGGTTGGAGCGCGTCCTATCTGGCCAAGAATGCTGGCTTGGCGCACACCACTGTGAGCCGCTTCCTGTCCGGCACCGATGCCACCCACTGCCTAAGCACGCGCACCCTATCGAAGCTCGAAAACGCCGCCTTCAGCGAATTGTCGCGCCGCCACGGTGCCGACTTCCGCGCCTGGCCGGCGGATATGGCATTTCTCAAACATGTGAACCCGGACATATTGAGCGATAAGCGCAGACGCCTGGCGCAGGCGTTGGCCGCGGATAACGAGGCCCCGGCAGGGAAGGCGCGGCGCGGCGGCGGCGATAGCGGCGGTGAAGCGGCGATGGCGAGGCCGCGCGGGCGCACCGGCGTGTCCGAAGCACAGTTCGCCCATGCCCCTGATATCAACGCCTTGCCGAAGAATTTTCCGGTGCGTGGCATCGCGCTCGGTGGCGAGGGTGGTGAATTTACCTACAACGGTGGAGAGATCGACATCGTCCGCCGGCCGCTGGCGCTGATTGGTGTCGACAATGCGTTTGCCGTCTATGTCGCTGGCGATTCGATGGCGCCCAGATTTGAGCCGGGGGAACTGCTGTTCGTCCATCCCGGCCGTCCGCCGCAGCCCGGCGACGATGTGCTGGTCGAATTGCATGGCGGCGACGGCGAGCCCGGCGCCTGTTATCTCAAGCGCCTGGTGCGCCGCGCCGGTGGCAAGGTGGTGCTCGGCCAATTCAACCCGGCGCGCGAAATACGCATTGATGCCGCCAAGGTGCGCGCCATCCACAAGGTCCTCACCCGCGCCGAGTTGCAATAACGCCCGCCTAAGCTCTCCGCCCAGGTCTGCCGTCGGCCGATAGCCGCCCGTCACGATCCCCTAATTCCACCGTCCGATTCGCCTGAGCCGGCGTCACAGCCGCTACCCATCCGTCTTGCAAGGGGCGTGCATCTGCGTGCATTTCTGTCCTTGAGTTTATGTGCATAATGTGCATTATAGCACATTACGGCATCTCCGAATGCCACCACATCTGAGCGCCGGCGAGAGGATGAGGATGAAATTCACGGACGTACCCGACACCCCAAGCGGGCGAGAAGAAGTCATCCGCCTGAGAGGCTACATCAAGGCTCTTAAAGAGGCGCATCAAAAGGAAATCAACAGCCTTCTGGCCCAAGCCCGCCAACAAGCCCGCCAAATCGCTGAACTCCGCATGGAAGCCGGCCACGCCACGGCGGCAACCACGGCCGCAATAGGTGGCGGTGATCCTCCCCCAATGAGTTGGTCCAACCCTATAATTAGTAGAGGAGGATCAAGACATGGGAATTAGGAGACACAAGCCGGAAGAGATCGTTGCGAAGCTTCGCCAGGTTGAGGTGCTCGTTGGTCAAGGGATGTCGCGGA
>JAQBTG010000056.1 GCA_027624955.1 Pseudomonadota bacterium | reverse complement strand
GCATTGGCAAATATAGACGATACCGCCAACCACCAACCCAGCAACAAGACCCAACAGTCCGGCCAAACTGTCGACGGCGAAAATAAATACAAAAGTAGCTGCCAAATGGAGCAGCCCGGCGTAAAGCCAACGCCGACCTAAGCGGATGCCGGCCCACAGCACCACCGGCGCCAGAACGGCGATGGCGGAGCCGTAATATTTGAGAATCAGCGCCGCATTCACTTCGACCCACCCCTTGCCACGAAAGAGGCCATAGATGGGGCTTGCCGCGTACAGGCCCAACAACGCGATGACGACGCAAACTAGGGCGGCCACGATCATGGCACGGAGACAGGCGTCGAGGGCGCCGCGCGACAGGAAATAGTGAATCAGCGATGCGGCGATCACCATGCCCACCATCCGTCCCCAGATGGTGAGTGAGCGTCCGAGATCGGGCGATTCGGCAACGCCAGGCAGCCACAAGAGAAATGTCAGGATGATCACCATGCCGAGCGGCGTGCGGGCGCCCAGCGCCAGATCGGCGGCTAATTGGAAACGTCCTGGCGCCGCCAATAAAAGCAGGAGCCCGAGCGCTAACGCCACACCGAAAACAGCCGGACTTGATGCCAACAGCGGTGCGCTGATGCCGCAAAAAATCGCCGCTGCAAGCGCCAGTCCGTGCTGACGCGCCGCTGCCGGCGCCGGCCCATTTCTGTTTGCGACGGACAAGGGTCCGGCTCCTCCCACGGTAGCAGTCAGCAGACATTGTGATGTATCACCGCAATTGGGGCGCGGCAAACTGCAGCATTCGCGCCTGCGCCCCGGCCAGCGCCCGGCAGTGGCCCGACAGTGGATTGACGCATAGTGGGAGCGGACGGTAGGTTCCGGGCGCAGCCGTTCCCAGTCCATCGAGCCCATAACCCACATGATAATTCTTGGTGTCCACTCCGGATATCACGAGGCCGCCGCCTGCCTGTTCGACGACTATCGGATGGTTTCGGCGATCTCGCTCGAACGCCTGACTCGGCGCAAGATCGATGGCGGTCGGATGCCCGATGAAGCCATCGACGAATGCCTTGCCATCGCCGGGCTGTCGCGGCGTGAAGTTAATGCGGTCGTCCTCGGGCGCGGTGCATTTGTGTGGCGTTATTTTAAGCATTTCCGTGGCTCCCGCCTACTTGAAGGCAAGATCCGCCAGGCGCTTGGCAAGGAAAAACACAAAAGCATGGAGCGCGAATTGGTGCGCGCCGGACATGCTGATTCGCAAGCCCTGTTCAACGGCAAAAAATTTCTTGCAGATTACGGTTTTCGCGAATCAACCCAACTCTCTTTTTTCAACCACCATCTGGCGCATGCCTTACCCACCCTGTTTCATACAGACTGGGAGGACGCGCTGCTCTACACCTCGGATGGCGGCGGCGACAATGTGCAATACAGCCAGCGCATCTTTAAGGACGGCGATTTGCGCTCCTTGTACGGTGGCGATGAGTGTTTCACGGTGCCGTCGCGAATCGACAGCCTGGGTCTGGCCTACGGCTACGCCACCCAGGCGCTGGGCTGGCGTATCAACCGCCACGAAGGCAAGCTTACCGGCCTGGCGGCGCTTGGCCAGCCTTCGGCGGCGGCGGCAATTTCCGCGCACTTTAAGGTCGATGCCGACGGACAGATTCGGAGCGACTTCGCGACCAATCCTGAGCTCCGCCAGTTCATGTTTAAGACGGCGGAAAACACCTCGCGCGAAGATATGGCGGCTTCAATTCAAGAAGTGTTGGAGCAAGTGACCCTTGAATCCGTGCGCAGCCTGCTGGGGCGCCATTCGGTGCGCCGCCTTGGACTTTCCGGTGGGGTATTCGGCAATGTTCGGCTCAATCGGCTGCTGGCAGAAGAAACGGATATCGAGGAAGTATTCGTCTATCCGGCGATGAGCGATCAGGGTCTGCCCGCCGGCGGGGTGCTGCAATTTCTTCTCGAGCGCGACGGCATGAAAACATGGCTCGCCGCGCGCTATCCGCTAGAGACGCTTTATTTCGGCCGCGACTGGGGTAGCAACGCCGATAAAGTTCTCGGCGGCACACCCGGCCTCGGCGTTCTATCAGACAGTCCGGTCGACAAAACTGCGGAACTTCTATGCCAAGGCAAGGCGGTGGCGATATTTAGCCACGGCATGGAATTTGGCCCGCGCGCGCTCGGCGCGCGCAGCATTCTGGCCTCGCCCGCCGATGCCGGGATTAACGATTCGCTCAACCACCGGCTGTCGCGCTCTGAATTCATGCCCTTCGCGCCGGTTATCGCCGAAGAGGACGCTGCCGAGCTGTTCGATATCAGCTCGCGCAGCCGCTATGCGGCGCGCTTCATGACAATCACCTGCAACGTCAAGCAAGCCTGGCGGCCCCGCATCCCGGCCGTCGTTCATGTCGACGGCACGGCGCGGCCGCAGATCATTCGCCGTGCGCACAATCCGCTCTATTACGATATTCTTGCCGCATTCAAGCAACGAAGCGGCCTGCCGACGATGATCAACACCAGCTTCAACGTCCATGAAGAGCCGATCATCAACCGCCCGGAGGAGTGCGCGCAGGCGCTCCTGGACGACCGGGTGGACTTTGTCGTTACGGACCAAGCGGTTTACCGGCGCGAAGGCGGAGCATGAATTTGTTTGTCGTTGTCATTGGCAGCCTCGCTGCTGGCGCCGTCAGTTGGCTCGCTACGGCGGGCGTCCTTCGACTGCTGCGCAGCCATGGCGTGCTCGACATCCCCAACGAGCGCTCCAGCCATAGCTCGCCAACGCCGCGCGGCGGCGGTATCGCGGTGGCAAGCGTGCTGCTTGCCGCCTGGCTCGCGTTCTGGCTATACGGCGGCAAAGACACCGTGGCGGATGACTTCTGGATTATTCTGGCCGCTGGCGCGGCGCTGGCGCTGATCTCCTGGGTCGACGACGTGCGCGGTAGCTTGCCGGCAATCGTCCGCCTGGGCGTGCAGGCAATCGCGGTCGGCGCAGGCCTGTTTGCGCTTCCCGAAGGCGGTGGGGTGTTTCAAGGCGCCTTGCCGCCGGCGCTCGATCTAGCGGTGAGCGGGCTCATCTGGCTGTGGTTCCTCAATCTGTTCAACTTTATGGACGGCATCGACGGCATCGCCGGCAGCCAGGCTACGAGCGCCGGGCTCGGCCTGTTTGCCTTGGCGATTATTTTTCCGGCCGCCGCCGGCCTCGGGGCCTACGGGCTGACTTTGGCGGCGGTGGCGCTCGGCTTCCTGCCGTGGAACTGGCAGCCGGCGCGAATATTTCTCGGCGATGTCGGCAGCGTGCCGTTGGGCTATGCCATCGGATGGCTGCTGCTATCGTTGGCGACGTTTGGGCTGTGGCAGGCAGCGCTCCTGTTGGTGCTTTATTTTGTAGCCGACGCTAGCTTTATCTTGGTGCGGCGCTTGACCCGAGGCGAACCCATTTGGCGCGCCCATCATCAACATTTCTATCAGGTTGCCGTTGCTGCCGGGCGCAGCCATGCGCATGTGGTGTTGGCGGTGACAATCGTAAATTTGCTGCTTGCCGGCCTTGCCCTCGCAACAACCTTGTCAGCTTCCTTCGCCTGGGGCGCGTTGGGAGCGGGATTGCTGCTTACCGTGGCGCTGTTATGCTATCTTCGACTTTCGCAAAACAGACCGACCCATGCAGACTAGTCGCATCAACAGAACCTACGCGGTTGCCGCATTCGATGTGACTATGGCGGCTTTATCGTTTGCCGTCGCGCTGTTGCTGCGCCGTGGCGTCGACAACTTTTGGCATGAATCGAGCGGCTTTTTCGTCGAGGGCATTGTCGCCTTCAGCGTGATCTCGGCGATTGTTTTTTGGCGCATGCGAATCTATCGGGGCTTTTGGCGTTATACCTCGTCACGTGACGTCACAAAAATCGCCTGGGCGGCGGCAATCGCTATTCTGATCTTTGTCGCCCTGCTGTTTGTCGTTACCCGGCTCGAAGCCTATCCGCGCTCGGCGCTGCCAATCAATCTGCTTTTCCTCGTCGCCCTGCTCGCCGGCCCGCGCATTCTTTACCGCAGTCTGATGGAACGCCGCCTCACCGGCTTTTTTCAGCGTGCCAACGGCGAGCGGCGCGTACCGGTTCTGCTGCTGGGCCTGGGTGAGGACGCCGATCTATTTATCCGCTCCAGCTTGAGCGGCGGCGCAGCGAACTACCGCGTGGTGGGATTGGTGGACGATGACACTGCCACAATCGGCCGTCACATTCATGGCGTCCGGGTCTACGGCCCCGCCCGCAATCTAGTGGAGATCGTGCGGGCACTCAAACATCGCGGTACCCAGCCGCGACGTCTGATCCTCACATCGGACAGCTTCGATTCCGAGCGCTTGCGCGAAATTCTCGATGCTGCCCAGGGGCTTTCAATGCCGTTTTCACGCCTGCCGCGCATGACCGATTTCCGCAACGGCGAAGGCGACGTCATCGACATCCGCCCGGTGGCGATTGAGGACTTGTTGGGCCGCCCCCAGGCGGCGCTGGATAGCAAGGAAATGGCGGCGCTGATCCAAGGGCGGCGCGTTTGCGTTACCGGGGCCGGTGGTTCCATCGGTTCAGAGCTGTGCCGTCAGATCGCCGGGCATGGACCGGCGCATATGACCCTGATCGATAATTCTGAATTCAATCTTTATACCGTCGACATGGAGTTGGCGGAGAATCACGCTGACATATCGCGCAAAGCCGTTCTCGGCGATGTACGCGATTCGGGACGGTTAAATTCGACCTTCGCCGAGACGCGCCCGCAATTGGTATTCCACGCCGCTGCCCTCAAGCATGTCCACATGGTCGAAGCAAACCCCAATGAAGGCGTGCTCACCAACGTGTTGGGCACGCGCAATGTTGCCGATGCCTGCGTTGCCCACAGCGTCGCTGTGATGGTGCTGATCTCCAGCGACAAGGCGGTAAATCCAACAAACGTCATGGGCGCGACGAAGCGCATTGCGGAGAGCTATTGCCAGACGTTGGGTCTTTCGCTGGCCGCTGGGGAGCAGGGTCATACGCGCTTGGTCACGGTCCGGTTCGGCAATGTGTTGGCTTCGTCGGGCTCCGTCGTGCCGCTCTTTCAACGCCAAATCGCTGCGGGCGGCCCGGTAACCGTGACCGATCCCGAAGTCACCCGTTACTTCATGACCACACGCGAAGCAGTGCAGCTGGTGTTGCAGGCTTCCGGGCTCAGTGCGCGCGGCAAGGGCGGCGAGATTTTCGTACTCGACATGGGCACGCCGATACGAATCAGGGATTTGGCCAGTCAAATGATCCGGCTCGCCGGACTGACGCCAGAAAGAGACATCGCAATCGAATATACCGGTCTCCGCCCCGGCGAAAAATTGACTGAGGAACTATTCCACGCGAAGGAGCCTTTGTCCGAGACGAGTGTCTCCGGCCTGCAACGCGCGATGTCGCGCCCTGCCGACCTGGCGTTGCTACAAGCGCAGATTGACCGCCTGTGCGCGGCGGCGGCGGCGCGCGACAGCGAAGCGACGCTAGCGGAAATCGCTGTTATCGTTCCGGAATTTCGCGGCCAAACGCCGAATCCTGACACCCCGGTAACCCGGCGCGCAGCGCAGTAAGCGCCGCCCACCCGCCACCGCATCCACGACCAAACAATGAGAATCCACAATGACAGAAGACGCTGAACTCCGGTCTATATCCCGCGCCCTGATCTCCGTATCTGACAAATCAGGCCTCACAGAATTAGCCAGATACCTCTCGCAATCGGGTATTGAAATACTTTCAACTGGCGGCACGGCAAAAACATTGCGTGACGCCGGCATCGCGGTGAAAGACGTTTCCGAACACACCGAGTTTCCCGAAATGCTGGATGGTCGGGTGAAAACGCTGCATCCAAAGGTGCATGGCGGCATCCTCGGCATTCGCGACAACACCTCCCACCGCGACGCCATGGCAGCACATGATATCCAGCCCATCGATCTCGTCGTGGTCAATCTCTACCCCTTCGAGCAAACGGTGGCAGCGGGCAGCGATTTCGAAACCTGCATAGAGAACATCGATATTGGCGGACCCGCCCTGATTCGCGCAGCGGCCAAGAATCATGGCGATGTGGTGGTTCTGGTGGACAGTGCCGACTATCAAGCAGTGATCGATGAAATGACCGACTTAAAGGGCGCCACATCGGGCGCGCTTCGCCGCCGTCTCGCCGCCAAGGCCTACGCCCGCACGGGCGCCTATGATTCCGCTATCGCCGGGTGGTTCGCCGAACAACAAGGCATTAACTTGCCGGAGCGCCTGACATTCTCGGCCGAACGCCGGCAAATGCTGCGCTATGGCGAGAACCCGCATCTCGCCGCCGCGTTTTATACCGGCGGCCCAGCACGCCCCGGCGTGGCTGCTGCCCGCCAGGTGCAAGGCAAGGAATTGAGCTATAATAATTTGAACGATACCGACGCGGCTTTCGAACTGGTGGCGGAATTCAGCGCTCCCGCGATTGCGATTATCAAGCATGCCAATCCCTGCGGCACGGCGCAGGGCCGTGACCTCAAAGAGGCCTATTTAAAAGCCCTCGCCTGTGACCCGGTGAGCGCGTTCGGCGGCATTATCGCGTCCAACCGGCCTCTCGATCAGGGCGTGGCCGAAGAGATCGCCAAGCTGTTTGCCGAGGTGGTTATAGCGCCCGCGGCGGATGCGGCGGCGCTCGAAATTCTTGCCGGTAAAAAGAATTTGCGCGTGCTGTTGAGCGGTGGCATACCTGACCCCGCCGCGCCCGGTATATCATTGCGCCAGTTGTCTGGCGGATACCTGGCGCAGCAGCGCGACAACGGCCGCATCGAACGTGGCAACTTAAAAACGGTGACCCGCCGCGCGCCCAGCGAGGCTGAACTCGAGGATCTGATTTTTGCCTTTCGCGTCTGCAAACATGTCAAATCCAACGCCATCGTCTATGTCAAGAACGGCGCCACGGTGGGCGTCGGCGCCGGGCAGATGAGTCGCGTCGATTCATCGCGAATTGCCGCTTGGAAGGCTGCCGAGGCGGCTGAAGCGGCAGGCGAGAAACAATCCCGCGCCGTCGGTTCAGTGGTCGCGTCGGACGCCTTTTTCCCGTTTGCCGATGGCTTACTCGCGGCTGCCGAGGCCGGCGCTACGGCGATCATTCAACCGGGCGGCTCAATTCGCGACGAGGAAGTCATTGCCGCAGCGGATGAAAACGGCCTGGCCATGGTCTTCACCGGCATGCGCCATTTCCGTCACTAGTGTGATTGCATTTCCATAGGGCATGACGATGAAGACAGTAAATACCGCTTCCTCCCACGATGCGGAGGCACCCGCGATGATCGCGGCGCAGGAATTTTTAGACTATGCAATTGAACGCGATGGCAAGCTGTACGCCGGCGTGCATAAGATTGTCGATATGTGGGCGCCCAGACGGATCGATGATCTCGAATTTATTGAAACCGCGCTAAGAGAGAGCGTCGCGGCGGCGCGCGCGACGCTCTTGCATATCCATCTTCACCATTTCGACAACACGGGCGGCGTTTCCGGCGTGGCGGTGCTGGCGGAATCGCACATCAGCGTACACACCTGGCCCGAGCGCGGCTTCGCCGCCTTCGACGTCTTCACCTGCGGCAATACCGACCCCGAAGCAGCTATTGCGGTGTTAACGTCGGCGTTCCAACCGGAGCGGGTTGAGGTTTGCGAAATTTTGCGCGGCGGCACGGAATGAAAACTTGGTCCGAAACTCTGGAGCCCTTCGACTTCACCTCGACCTACAAGGTCGAGCGCGTGCTACATGAAGAGCGCTCGGAATTTCAACATATATTTTTGTTTGAGAATGCCGTCATGGGACGTGTTCTCACCTTGGACGGCGTGGTCCAGACAGCCGAGAAAGATGAATTCTGCTATCACGAGATGATCGTGCATGTGCCGATCCTGGCGCATGGCAAGGCGCGGCGCGTACTTGTCCTCGGTGGCGGTGATGGCGGCGCAGTGGAAGAAGTGTTTAAACATCAGGACGTGGAACGGGCTACGTTGGTCGATATCGATCGCACCGTAATCGATCTGTCAAAACGTTATCTGAGTGCCATTTCAGGCGACGCGTTCGACGATCCACGGCTCGAATTGTTGATCGCCGACGGCTGCCGTTTCGTGGCCGAGACCGATGCCCGCTACGACGTCATTATCGTCGATTCGCCGGATCCCATCGGTCCTGGCGCAGCGCTTTTCACCAGTGAATTCTACGCCAATTGCAGACGCTGCCTAACGCCAGGCGGCGTTTTGGTGACGCAGAACGGCGTTCCCTTCAAGCAACAGACGGAATTGCGCGACAGCATGACGGCCCTAGCTTCGCTGTTCGCCGATGCGCGTTGCTATCTGACCCATGTGCCGATCTATATTGGCGGCGCAATGGCGCTTGGTTGGGCGAGTGATGACACGGCGCTCTGGCGAACTCCGCTCGAGACCCTAACGAGCCGTTTCGAAAAATCAGCAATCGACACCCGCTATTACAGCCCTGCAGTTCATCAGGCATCTTTTGTTCTGCCGCGCTATATCGAAGAATTGACCGTGACCTCTTAACAACGGTCCATTTCCGCCCTCTTGGCGCCAAAAGAATGTGATGCCAGCGCCGCAGTACATTCGAAAAAACACGCCCAAGTTTATGCCAGAATCAATTCCCGCATGTGGCGGTTGGCAAGCGCGAGCTTGGCGAGGTCAAGCGGGCCAGCGCTTTTGAGATCATCGAACAAGGCAACGGATCGTTCGAATATATCCTGATTTTGCGATACCCAATTCTCGACGGCATCTTCCGGCGAGAGATGAGCGCCATCCGAAAGCACGGTCCGGCATAACGCTCGCTGCTGAGAATATAGATCTTCGATTATGGCGGCGACGGCGCGTTGCTGCCAGTGATCGCCGGCAAGCAGCGGCGCGGCGTCGTCCCGCAGCCATTCGAGACCGAAGCGCGCGCCGAGTTGGAAATAGACCGCAGCCGTTTTGTCCACCGGTAGCGCCGCTTGGCGCGACACCTCGACAATATCGCAGGCTGGAATCATCGCGTCCACGGAGGCGACCAGACGCGCCAAGCCGTCAGCAACGCCATTCTTGCCGAACTTGGCCTGGCGCGAACCCAAATGCGTGAGCCCGGCTGGCGAGAGGACGGATTCGATCTGCCCCTCCAACTCGCCGATACCGGCGCCAAAATCGTCAATGGCGCGCGAGATATCGAGCGGCCGCGGCCTGTTGCGCAGCAGCCACGATGTATGGTGGACCAGCAATTTGTGAAATTCGGCAAACATGTCGAGCTGGACAGCGCTCTCAATCCGATTGTCGAGTGCCTCGATAGCCTGCCAGTTGCGGCGCAACTGATTGATACGCCGCGCCGCCACATAGGCGCGCGCAACATCACCTTGGCCACAAGCACTCTCCTCCGCCATCTCAGAAACGAAGCAAACGCCAGCGCGATTGATGAGGCTGTTGGCGATAGACGAGGAAATGATCTCGCGGCGCAAGCGATGGTCTTCGATGCCGGCCCTGTGTTCGGCGCGCAGGGGCGCCGGGAAGTAAAGCGCTAGATCATCGTCGAGATGGGTATCTTCCGGCACGTCGCTTTCGAGCAAATTTTCAAAGAGAGCCATTTTGGCATACGCCAGCAGCAAGGCGATTTCAGGCCGTGTGAGGCCCTGACCTGCGCTCGCGCGCTCATCTATCGTATCTTCATCCGGCAAACCTTCGACGATACGATCGAGCCGGCCGGCGCGCTCCATGCTGCGCATCAAGCGCGCGTGGGAATCAAGGCGCTCCGGTGCGTGCGCCGCTTCGATGCTGATCGCCTGGCTTTGCAAATAATTGTCGCGCAGCACCAGGGCGGCGACCTCATCAGTCATGCGATGCAGCAGCGTGTTGCGATTCTTCAGCGTGAGCGTACCCTCAGCTGTCACCTTACTGAGGGCAATCTTAATGTTGACCTCATGGTCTGAACAATCCACGCCGGCCGAATTATCCACGGCGTCGCTGTTGATCTTTCCGCCCGCAGCGGCGAACTCAATCCGTGCCGCTTGGGTCAAAGCCAGATTGGCGCCTTCACCAATGACCCGGCAGCGAATCTCGCTCGCCCGAACACGCACCGACGCGTTGACGCGGTCGCCGATCTCTTCGTCGCGTTCCCGCCCGGCCCGGACGAAACAACCGATGCCGCCGAACCACAGCAAATCTGCCGGCGCCCGCAAGAGGGCGGAGATGAGTTGATTGGGAGTGAGAGTTTGCTCTTCGATCCCGAGCCAGGCGCGCACGTTGGGTGCGAGCGCCACCGATTTTGCGCTGCGTTCAGCGATAAATCCGCCCGGCGACAATGCCTGATATTCACTCCAATCCGAACTCCCCTCGCGAAATAGGCGGCGGCGCTCGCGGAAACTAGTTTTGGCGTCCGGGTGCGGATCGACAAAAATTTGACGATGATTAAATGCGGCCAGCAGAAGGATATGCTCGGACTGCAGCATGCCATTGCCGAACACGTCGCCGGACATGTCGCCAACGCCGACAACGGTGAAATCTTCTGACTGAATATCACGGCTGAGCTCGCGAAAATGGCGCTTCACCGATTCCCAAGCACCGCGCGCGGTGATGCCCATTTTCTTATGATCATAGCCGTCGCGCCCGCCCGATGCGAAGGCGTCGCCCAGCCAAAATCCATAATCCAGCGCCAGTTCGTTGGCAATATCCGAAAAACTAGCGGTGCCTTTATCGGCGGCGACGACCAAATAGGGATCATCAGAATCATAACGCACCACATCTGCCGGCGGCACGACGACATCGGCCTGGCGGTTGTCGGTCAAATCCAGCAAACCTGAGATGAAGATTTTATAGCACTCGATCGCTTCGGCGCGCAGTTCGTCCGACGCCAGCGGTGGGCACTTGACGACAAAGCCGCCCTTGGCGCCGACCGGCACGATCACCGCATTCTTGACCATTTGAGCTTTCATCAGGCCGAGCACTTCGGTGCGAAAATCCTCGCGGCGGTCAGACCAGCGGATGCCACCACGAGCAACTTTTCCACCGCGCAGATGAACGCCCTCCACACGCGGCGAATAGACAAAGATTTCGAACAACGGCCGAGGCGCCGGCAATTCTTCAAGCTGCCGCGAATCCAATTTAATCGAGAGATAAGATTTGGCCTCGCCAGTGGGGCTCTTCTGAAAGTAATTGGTGCGCACCGCCGAATCGACGACATTCAGAAAGCGGCGCAGAATGCGGTCTTCATCGAGGCTGGAAACGCCGTCCAGTGCCGCCAGTATATTGCTCCGCAATTTGTCGATATTGCTTTCACCAGGGCCGCGCGGGTCGAAGCGCTTCACAAAATACTCGGCGAGTAACGCGGAGATGGAGGCGTTTCGGGCTAGCGTCTCTTCCATGTATGGCTGGCTGAACGGTATCCCGGCCTGGCGCAAGAATTTGCTGATGGCACGCAGGATCGCGACTCCGCGCCAATCCAATCCGCTGCACACGACCAAATGGTTGAACCCGTCATCTTCCACGTCGCGCGCCCAGATTCGGGCGAAAGCCTCGTGGAAAATATCTCTGATTTCGTGGATATCGACGGATTGTCCGCCCTGCTCCGTCATGGTGAGATCGTGCACCCAGACGGCCTCCAATTGACCCCTCGCGCGTAGGTGGGCGCCGATTTCCGTTCCTTCAAGCCGGACGCTGTACGGCCGCTCGCTGATAACGCGCAGGCCCATATTCTCCAAACTCGGCAGCAGGTCCGAGAGGGGAATCGGTGCGCCGGCACGATAAATCTTGAAATTGACGGTCGGGCCATCGTCGTCAGGCAGGCGGTAAAGATTCATGGCGATGGAATCGCCTTTCGCCGCCTGCTCAATCTTGATCACATCCTCGGCCCCCGTCAGGGCTGAGAAATCTTCTCTATAGGCGATCGGAAAGGCGTCACGAAAGCATTGAAATAGGGCGCGCTGCCGTTCACCGTCAAACCGCTCGCCGAGCTCCGCGTTCAGTTGATCGCGCCACGACCGTGCCGTTTCGGCGATCCGCGCCTCGATTTTAAGCGAGTCATAATTGGGTATTTTGCCCGGCGTCGTTTCGACAATGTAGTGCAGGCGCGCCAACGGCGAATCGCCGACCTGCGCCGCGTATGTTTGAGATATACCAGCGAACGTAGATTCGAGAATTGCTTCGATCCGCTCACGCAGATCGGTGTTGTAGCGGTCACGGGAAAGATAGACGAGGCAAGATACAAAGCGCTCAAAAGGATCACGGCGAATGAACAATCTCGTTTGCTGCTGCACCTCAGCATCAATGACGCCGAGACTTAAGGTGAGCAGATTTTCCTCGCTGATCTGAAACAACTCATCCCGGGGCAGGGATTCCACAACATGCTGCAGCGCCTTCAGATTGTGGCTCCCGGCCGTGAACTCCGATGCCGCCAGCACATGATCTATCTTGCGGCGCAGCAGTGGAATATCCGAGACGCTGCAATTGTAGGCGGCGGACGTGAAAAGACCGAGAAAGCGGCGCTCGCCGCATACCTGGCCGTCGGCGTCATGAATTTTTACACCCACCGAATCCATCGCCACATTGCGATGTACCTTAGAGCGCCGGGTGGATTTGGTGATGATCAGGAGGCTGGGCGACGCATAAATGTCCAGCGCTTCGGGTGGCAGCTTGTCCGACCATGCGCCAAGAGGACGAACCGCCGGATTTCGCAATACGCCCAACCCCGAATTCGCCGTGACCTGATAGCGGAATTCGCTCTCGGAAAGGTTGTCCAAAGAGTATTCGCGGTAGCCTAGAAACGTAAAATGATTGTTTGCCATCCAATTCATGAAGGCGACCGCCTCGCCGCTTTCGTTCTCCGGCACTCCGGGCGGCGGATCGGTTTGTAACAGAGCAACAGTCTTGGCCAATTGCGCGATTATGGGTTTCCAATCAGCAGTCACGGCACGCACATCCTCGAGGATGGCGATTAACTCGCCCTCTAGCTGTAAATGGATGTTTTCACTGGCGCAGAGGTCGATCTCGAGGAGAACGCAGGATTCAAGCTCCCTGTCGCCATCTTCTGTCGAGCCCTTCAAATTCGTAAGCTTGCCGTCTGCGTCGCGTTCAATTTTGAGCACTGGGTGAATCAGACGGTGAATTGCCAGCTGCTGCCCAGTCAAATAGGCGGTGATTGAATCGATAATGAACGGCATATCGTCATTGAGCATCGCCACCACCGTATAAGGCGATTCCCAACCATCAATTTCCGAGCTCGGATTGTAGACGCGTACTTTCGCGGTGCCAGGAACTCGTTCCTGCATGAAGCGCCATTGCGCCTTGGCGATGGCAAATAGGCTCTCGTGATTGCTTGTCGTCAGAAATTTGGCCGGAAGCGCGGCATAAAATGCGTGCACAAATTCGCCCGCTACGGGTGCCGTCTCCGGCGGCGCGTCTTCACGGACCCTGCGAGCGATTGAATCCAAACAATCGCGTGCCTGCGCGGATGCTTGAAAATGCGCCGTTTTTGCTTCGGCGATTTCCTCGCCAACGTGTGTGTTAGCCATGACTGAATTGTACGACCGCAGGATTACCCATGTTTTAACATTCTGTCATATATGGGGGAATTGACAGTGTTAACTAAAATTACTCGGCGGTTTGTTGGCAGCGGGTTTAAATAAATGGTAGGAAGTTCGAGGCGACGCACATCGACGTGAATTTGATCCGGCGCGCACTTTGTCGCCGGTTTGAATGCGTCACTCTATCATACCGTTGTTTAGCCGGCCTCGGCCGAAATTTTGCAGTTGAAGAACTGTCACCTTAGAAGTTGAAGAACTGTCACCTTAGGAGAAACAAAATGTCAAAATCGGCAATATCTGACACCAAGACCCAGGAATATTTAGAGCGCTATATCGAAGGCGTGAAAAAGCGCAATCCGGGCGAGACGGAGTTCCATCAAGCGGTCTATGAAGCAGCCTCGACTATTTTTCCGTATATCGCGGATAAACCCATCTATCACGAGAACCAGATTCTTGAGCGTATCGCCGAGCCTGAGCGCGTTATCATGTTCCGAGTTCCGTGGACAGACGATGCCGGCAATGTCCGCACCAACCGGGGCTTTCGCGTCCAGGTCAACAGTGCCATTGGCCCGTACAAGGGCGGGATTCGCTTTCATCCGAGTGTGAATTTGAGCATTTTGAAGTTCCTCGGCTTTGAGCAAACCTTTAAGAACAGCCTGACCGGTCTGCCCATGGGCGGCGGCAAAGGCGGCGCGAACTTCAATCCGAAAGGCAAATCGGACAATGAAGTCATGCGCTTTTGCCAATCGTTCATTACCGAACTCTACCGTCATATCGGCGAAGACACCGACGTGCCGGCGGGTGATATTGGTGTCGGCGCGCGCGAGATTGGCTATATGTTCGGCCAATATAAGCGCATCACAAACCGCTTCGTCGGCGTGTTGACAGGCAAAGGGCTCGAATTCGGTGGTTCAAAAATGCGCACCGAGGCAACCGGCTACGGCGCCATGTTCTTCCTGCGCAACATGTTGGAGCAGGCCGGCAACGGCATGGAAGGCAAGCGCGTGCTCATCTCGGGCTCGGGTAACGTCGCCACGCACGCGGCGGAGAAGGTCCTGCAACTTGGCGGTTCACCGCTTACTCTCTCTGATTCCGGCGGATTTATTCATTCCGCCGGCGGATTGACCCAGGAACAGATCGACTGGGTTAAAGTATTGAAGGGCGTGCGCCGAGGCCGTATTTCGGAAGCGGCGGACGAGTTCAAGGACATCACCTTCCATGAGGGTCTACGCCCGTGGGGCGTGGAAGCGGATTGCGCCTCACCCTGTGCGACGCAGAACGAGGTCAATGCCGCGGAAGCCGCGACGATGTTGAAAAACGGCATCATAGCACTCGCCGAAGGCGCCAATATGCCTTGCGAGCAAGGGGCGGTGGACGCTTTCCAGGACGCCAAGGCCTTGTTCGGTCCGGCCAAGGCGGTAAATGCCGGCGGTGTGGGCGTGTCTGGCCTGGAGATGAGCCAGAACAGCGCGCGCATCGCCTGGGGCGAAGACAATCTGCGCAAGCTGCTGGAAGACATGATGAAGGACATCCACACTGCCTGTGTCACGCACGGCACCGACGCGGATGGCCACGTCAACTATCTTAAGGGCTCAAACATTGCGGGCTTCGTCAAAGTGGCGGACGCCATGCTTGCTTACGGCCACGTCTAAAACCGATTCGAAAAACCGTCTCTAAAGGACGGGGGCGCCGCTGATTATCGCGGCGCCCCCGTTTTTTTGGCTCGTGTCAGATGCTACGAAGCCGCGGCACGGCCAAACTCTTCACTCTTTAGTGTCTT
>JAQBTG010000055.1 GCA_027624955.1 Pseudomonadota bacterium | reverse complement strand
TTCTCGATATGGGCCGCTTGGTGGCAGGGTGTATTTCTGGTCTTGAGCGCTATCGTGCTTGCCGCCACGCCGCGCGACGCCGGACCCAATCGCTTGCCGCAATAAGGGCGTAAGCGCCGCATATCGCGCCGAACGGCTCAATCGGTAGACGATATTTAGGCGACGCGATCGGGCCGTTGATGATCAATATATAAAGAGTCCACAGCAGTAGCAGAATAAGAACGATGTGCACTTCGCGGCGTTCCACAGCTGTTTGGTCAGGCTTGTTCTGAAACAGGCCAAAACCCAATCCCATCAATTGTCCGGCCCGTACTGCCAACAAGGCAATAAACGAAACGATCAAAACCCAGGCATAAGCCGGGTTGTCATTGTAAAACATGAATGCTGACAGTTTATCCAATTTGCTGTTGCCCGGCATGTCGTAAAATCCGGTGCGTGGCAGGTTGCTCACCGGTGGCGAGAGGATCGCCGCTGGCGAAAACAGATTTATCGCGCCGCCGATCAGCCAAGCCTTGACAGTGGCGATCACACCCAACTCGGAGATCGCTCGACGCGCTGTGGCGGTCATCTGGGCTGAGCGCGTGAACGGATTCTCGGACTCCACGCCTCCAATTTCCGAGATTTCCGTTTCGTAACGCCGTTGCATACGCCGCGCGCCCTCCGCGTGCGGCGTGCCGTCCACCGCCTCCAATACCAACGGCGCCACCCATAGTAGGGAAAACGCTCCACCTTGGCTGGTCAATTGCGCAGTGTCGTAACGGCTGAGGTTGCGCGCGAGAATAGGCGCCTGGAGCGCCGCGCAAATGGCCACGAAGGCCAGCACATGAACGATACCTGAGATGCGCAAGCGGCCGAGCCAAGCAGCCGCAAGCGGCAGCAGAATAGCCAGGGCCACCACCGCCGGCAGCAACATGACGCGGGTGGAAACGCCGAGACCCACCGCCAGGCCCAGCAGCAGCGCCCACCGCCAAGCTGGCTCGCGCAGCCATCGCACGGCGGCATAGAGCATGAGGCACACAAAAAAGAAAAACAGTGAATCGGTAAGAATCATCGCACTGACGATGAATTGTGTGGGATTGCACGCGGCAATCAAGCCGGCCGGCAACAGCAAGCGAGGATTGAGGAGCATTGCTGTTCGCGCGATGAAGATACAGGCGAGGGCGTCCAGCGCGCCTTGAGTTAGAGCGGGAAAAAGCGGCGCCGAAATGCCGCTTACCCATTGGTGCAGAGCTAGCCAAATGACATAAAGCGGCATGCGTTCTGTTTCGGGTTCGAAGCCCCTGCCATTGTCGTAGGATCGAACAAAATCCCCTTCGGCAACGAAGTCCCTGCCGAGTCCCAAATAAAGTACGGAATCTTCGGCGAGGAGCGCCTCGCCGCCCATGCCGAGATAAAGCCCAAGCGTGTAGGCAAGGCGGACCACCAGCGCGACAGCGAAAACGAGCCAGAGCGCGCGCGCCGGCGTCATGCCCGCATTGCCCAGGCGTTGATGCTCGCGCCGTCTGCAATGGAGCGGGCTAGCGCCGCCGCATCTTGTGGAAGTTCTGCACCGTTGGGGGAGCGCATCAATCTGTAGCCGGCGCCCCGCAGCAGGTCGGTGAAGGTTTCGAAACTGTTTTCGCCGCCGGAGAAAACATAAGGGGCCAATTCCAGGATGATAGGCGGGTGGAAGCGCCGCAGCGTATCCTGCCCGCCACGCAGGACCTGACATTCATTTCCATCGACATCGAGTTTGATGAAATCGATGCGTTCGATCCCCTCGCGCGCAACATAGGTATCGAGAGTTTCCGCCGCGGCACCGGCGGTCGTCATGTCATGGCCGCCATGCACCGGATGTCCGCCCGGACGGACGCCAAGCGGCCAGCTTGCCGCCACGGCAGCCGGCGGCGAATCCGCGCCTCCGTCGCTCAACAGGATTTGCTGTGCCTTGATGCGTTGCGCGAGGTCGGCGTTGCGCGCGATGTTGGCTTGCAGCTTGGTAAACGCGAATGCCGTCGGCTCGAAGGCATGCACACACCCCCTAGTGCCGACCAGGCGTGCGATGGGCAGGGTGTGGGCGCCTATATTGGCGCCAATATCGAGTGCAACGTCACCGGGCTTCAGGAGATCCCCATATTGCTGCTGCGTGCCGCGCTCGAATCTACCAAGGAGATAAATCGCGAAATCGATGCCCTCGCCAAGATCGAGCCGCCAATTAAGGCCGTCGCGGCGGACCTCGGCAACTTCTCCCGCTCCCAAGCCGCGCCGCACGCCGCTGACCAAGCGCGCGGCGGTGCGGGCTAGTCGAATTTTCTGTTTGGTCGAAAGCATATTTTTAGCGCCGTTCCAGTAAGACAAAAAGGCGGAATGCCATTGCCGGACCCAACAACGCGAGCAGGCAGTCTTCGACAGTGAGCAGGGGGCGGACGAGAACGGCGGGCACCAGGCTCCATCGGCGGTATCCACCGGATAGGGGATAGGCGAACAGGCTTAAATAGCGCACCCTGCGTAGCTGGAAATCGGGAAAGTGATGTTCGAATCTCGCCAGGTGTCGGCGAAAAAGGAGTGTCGGGATCGCTTGATTGGCGTCATAGGGACTGCGTTCCGGGTTTGCTGCGGGGCTGGCAAACGGATCCT
The DNA here is from genome assembly GCA_027624955.1 of Pseudomonadota bacterium. NCBI lineage: Bacteria > Pseudomonadati > Pseudomonadota > Pseudomonadota bacterium. The sequence goes on along the minus strand of JAQBTG010000055.1, from coordinate 14,460 downwards.
GTCTCATATCGACCGGCTCGGGGTGTAGGTAACGGTAAAATAATCCGCTTAGCGGCGTAATGGCGGGCTCTAACATGACGATGCGCCCACCCGGCTTGAGCACGCGTGCTGCTTCGGCAAAGAATTGCGGCGGATTCTCGATATGATGAAGAACGTCCAGCATCACAATATTCTCGAAGCAACCGGTTCTGAAGGGCAGGGCCTGAGCGTCGGCGGCGGCGTCGAGCCAGGGCGCCGTCTGAATATCGGTCAGCACGGCATCGGGAATATGTTCACGCAACTGCCCGCTCCCGGCGCCCAGTTCCAGCGTTGGCCCGGGATTCAACTGTTTGACCATGCGCCGGTAATAATCGCCATAGACAGCGCGCAACCCCGCCTTATTTCGCCATGTTCCGCGATAAGAATCTAACTGCGCCGCCGCCGGCGCGGCGTCGGCCACTAGAAAGCCTTGAGCTTGCGAAAGGCGAATATCACCATGCGCAACAACAAAACCCCATGACGGAAGCGCGATATTTGCGTGCTGCCATAGGTTCTTTCGGCGTAGCGGATGGGAATTTCGATCACTTTCAGGTTCAGCTTAGACGCGCCGAAGATGAGGTCGAAATCGCCAAACGGGTCGAAGTCTCCGAAATAGGCGCGGTTCTTCGCAATGTCGAGATAATGCGCTTTGGTCAAGACCTTGGTGCCGCACAGCGTATCGGTGAAGCGCTGGTTGAGAAGCCAGGAAAAGATCTTGGAGAAGAAAAAGTTAGCGATCAGATTTAGCGGGCGCATCGCGCGCTTCTCCATCGGATAGACCAACCGCGTTCCGTTAATGAATTCTCCCTTGCCGCTAACCAGGGCGTTGTAAAATTTAGGTAGCGCCTCGGGCGGTACAGTCAAATCCGCGTCGAGTATCATGAGAATTTCACCGCGCGCGGCTTCAAAGGCCATATGCACGGCGTTGCCCTTGCCTTCGCCGTCCTGCACAAGCAGTTTGATGTCGCGCTCAGGGTGGTATGCGATGACGCGCTCAATTTCTTCTCGCGTGCCGTCTTTGCTGTGGCCCTCGACGAAGAGGATTTCCATATCGTCGCAAAATTTTGGCAGCCGATTGACAGCGGGCGCTATATTGTCGCGCTCGTTGCGACAGGGAATGACGATGGTCGTAGATGGATTGTCGAGCCCGGCGTGGCGGCGCGAGCGCGCCACAACATAGTGGCGAACGGCGAACCGCCGGATAATTGGCAAGGTCGCCAGCGAACGATTGACGAGCGGCCCAAGGCCGAACAGGCGTCTTGGCAACAGTTGTCGCCAATCCCATTTGATGACGTCGAAATCTGCCAATTCCAACAGCGCCGACACATCCTCCGGCCCCAAACGGTTGAGCGGAATTTGCCGCATCTTGGCGCCGAACAGTTCGGCCAGCGCAATAACCGGCGTCCATAGCCACGAGTAATAAGCAACAATGATCCGCGTTCCGTTTGACGACAAGTCATGCAGCTTGGCCAATGTGGCTTCGACATCCTCCAACAAACCGACCGTGTCAGAGAGAATAATGACGTCGAACGGACCGTCCAGGGCGGCAAGCGTGTCGGGATTCTCGATATCGCCGACCTCGAAGCTGAGATTTGGATGTTGGTCCGCCGGAAAGTTGCGTCGCGCCACATCGATCATCCCAGGGCTAATATCAATGCCGACGCCTACGGATGGTTTAAGATTTTCCAGCAGGTGTCCGGTGCCGCAACCCAAATCCAATACCTTGAGACCCTCCGGCACGAGAAAGCGTGCGAAGCGGCTGTCCTCATTGTGGAAATAGGCGTTTCGGGAGATCCATTTGTCACGGCTGGGCGCGACGCGGTCATAATGTTCGCGAACGCGTTTCGCTCTGGGTGCAGACCCGCTCGTGTCGGATGGTTCGGTGACCAGGCTAAGAGGTTCGGGTTCAGGGTTCATTAGAGGGCGGCCTCGGTGCCTTTTTTATCGCTGATCTGCTGGCGCGAATCGGCGCGCCCATGAACCAGCCATATGACCGCGCCCACCAGGCTCAGCGCCAAAAGCGCTAAACCGAATAGGATGGAGAGCGCCAGCGATTCGCTTGATTCTGCGCCGGTGAAAGCTAGCGCCGCAACCATCGCGTTTTCGCGAACGCCCCAACCGGCCACGGAGATAGGCATGGTGGAGAGCAGCAGAACGACGGGCACCAGGGCCAGGCAGGCAAGCGGCGTAATTTCCATGTCCAGTCCCTGGGCCAAAACATACACCACCAGAACCGCTAGAAGATGCATGAACAGGGACAAGGCCAAAACACTGAGCGCCGGCTTCGGCATCAAGCCGACGCGGCGCGCTTCGCTCGCCACGTCGGCCAGTTTGGAAATCACAGCCACCCGGCGCCATCGCGTGATCAAATGGGGAATGAAGGAAAGCCCGACGATGACGAATATCCCAGCGGCGGCGATGGCGAGCAACAAGACGATGGCCAATCGCTCCCAGGATTCGTCGACATAGGTAAAGGTCAGCGGCAACAACACTGCGATCAGAATCAGAATGCCCAGCAGGCCTGTCAAACGTTCCAGTAAAATACTCGATACCGCCGGCCCGACAGTGACGCCACGGCGCGTCAGCAGCCAAACACGCACCGCATCGCCTCCCACCCCGGCGGGAAGAATTTGGCCAAAGAACTGGCCGATGAGATAGAGGCGAAAGGCCACACCAATACTCAAGGAGATGTTTAGCGCTCGGGCGTAGATATGCCATCGCAGCGCGGCGACCAGAAACAAGAGCGCCACTACCAGAAGCGCAAGAACGCCCCATCCGACGTCGAAGCCAGCCAGATGCTGGCCGCTTTTCTCTAAATCGACCTCGCCCAACAAGTACCAGACCAAAACACCTGTCACGGCGAGTTTCGCCGCGATCAAGAAGAGTCGCCTCATGGGATATTTGGAGCTTGCCGATTTTTCTGCCGAGGACATGAATATTACTTGCTTGCGCGCCGCGCGAAGTCTACTCGGACAAGGACGAGTTGGAAATGGAAACCGGTTTGGAAAACAAATGAGACAATGGTACGTGGTCCATTGCCGGGTCAACTCGGAGCAGCGGGCCGAGGTCAATTTGCAGCGCCAAGACTATGAAGTCTGGTTGCCGATGTACCACAAGACCCGGCGCCATGCGCGCCGAGTGGAGACCGTACTGCGCCCCCTATTCCCACGTTATCTGTTCGTCCGGCTTGACCTTTCGAGCCAACCCTGGCGGCCCATTCTATCGACCTTTGGCGTGCACACCATTGTTGCCGACGGCGACGGCCCGCTCGCTATCGGTGATGATGTTATTGCCGCACTAAGATCACGAGCCGATCCGGAAGGTGTCTTCGAGATCGCGCGAAATGCTCTCAAACCTGGTGATCAGGTGCGTGTCCAGGGCGGGCCGATGGCCGATCTAGAAGGTGTCTTTCAGGCCGAGCTTGATTCGGAGCGCGTCCTGATCCTGTTGAAACTCATGGGGCGCGAGGTGCGGGTTTCGGTCGCCGGCGACGATGTCGAGCCGGTCTGAACCCTCAGAGATTACGCAGCGAGGAAGTCGCGAAACCTCCGCGCCACTTCGGACGGTGCTACCGTCGGCCGGCCCAACGGGCTGAGCGAACCTGGCGCCGTGCGCAGATGAATAAGGCAGGGCTTCGGGCCCGCCAATCCGTCGTTCAACGCAGCGGCGAGCCCAACAAGCGAATCGCACAGATAACTCGTCCGATAGCCGCAGGCTTGCGCGGCGCCGGCAAAGGAGACGCCGGGCGACACGGTGGCCTGGCCGCCAGTCGAATCATGCACGCCGTTATCGAGGATCAGATGCAGCAGATTATCGGGCCCGTACGCGCCGATGGTGGCCAGCGCACCCAATTTCATGAGTGCCGCGCCATCGCCGTCGATGACAATAACCGGCCGCTTCACGTTGAGCGCAACGCCCAATCCCATGGCCCCAGCGCAGCCCATGGAGCCGACTTGATAGAGCTGTTGGTGACGGTCCGCCAGGGTGAATAATTCGCGCCCGGTTTTTCCGGTGGTGGCGATAATGGCGGCGTCGTCCGGCGCTTCGGCCAACAATCGTTGTAGCGCTTGTGCGCGGGCTGGGCGTTCTCCGCCGCTTGAGCGGTCGATCAAATTTCCGCCCGGCGGCGGCGGCGGCGCGGGCTGGTTGAGCGCCTCATCGGCGACTGCGCCTTTCTCCATAATCAGGGCGAAAGGAAGCCCGGTTTCGGCCATGCTGTGCTCCGCCCGCGCCAGGGCTTCGGCCACGCCGGCTTCTTCTTTTGGAAACGGCGCGTGCGGCACTCGCATCACATCGAGCAACTGGGCCGTTACCTGGCCCATCAATTCATGCTGTGGTTCGTCTTTCAGTCCCGGCTGCCCCCGCCAGGTAACGATCAGCAAGGTCGGGATACGGAACGGCCAATTCAAGGAAGTCAGCGGGTTAACTGTATTGCCGAGTCCAGAATTCTGACACATCACAACAGTCTTGCGCCCGGCCAGCCAGCCGCCGGCGGCGATCGCCACCGCTTCGCCCTCGCTTGTCGCGCCGACATAGCGAAGCGCTGGGTCGGAAATTACGCGGTTGATCAGGGGCGTGAGAAAGGAGCAGGGGACACCGGTGTAGAAATCATATCCCAGCGCCCGCGCCGGCTCGAGAAATGCCGCCGCGGAGATCATCTGCCGTCCGCGCCGCGCTGTAGAAATAAGTGCATCACCGCCGGGTCATACCAGATTGCGCGCTTTCGCCAGATCGAAGGCATCGTCAACATCCAGCCAATGTCCCGTCACATAGAGCGTTTCGATGCGTACGCCGCGCGCGATCAGGCGGTTGAGCAGTGTCGGCAGGTCGGCGTCGTCGAGCACCTCTTCGCGCTTCATGGTCGCGAGCTCTTCGCGCGCTGTCAGAGCGCCCGCGGCGCTTAATTTTATCAGGCCGATAAATTCGCCTGCCGGCTCGCCGTTCTCCGCGCTTTTTTCACCGGCCGAACGGACCGCCTCCAGCCATACCGGCTCTTCGTCGAGATAGTCACCGGTAAACGGGCGGCTGCACACTGCGAGATCGACGTTGCGCTCCGCTGCCCGGTGTCCGGCGCCGCGCCAACGGGCGTCGATCACGGCGGTGATATCGCCCGACGAGGCGAGCAAATTCTCCAAAATATATGGCCGGAACAGAATATCGCCGTACGAGAGAACGCAGGCGCCGTCCAGCTGATCTGCAGCGCATTCCAGTGAGGCGGCCTCGCCGTTTGTGGCGAATGCGTCATTGTCGATGACGCGTATATTGGCCAGGTCGATCATCTCCTTGCGGTAGCCCCGCACCACGCTGATGTCGCGCAACCCGCCTGCGGTGAGAGTGGTCACCAGGCGTTTGAGAAGCGGTTGGCCGCGTATGTCGAGCATGCATTTAGGCATCCGTTCGGTGAGCGGCCCGAGCGCCGTGCCACGCGACGCGGCGAGTATGATGCCCTTAAAGTCGCCGCCCTTAGGCTTGAGATAGCGTGCCTCGGCAGCTGCCAATTCATTCTGCCCGACGATCTGGAATATTTCTTTGACGCTGGCGACCTTTCCTTCCACCGACGTCAGGGACTGCTCTTCCATGATGCGTCGGCTGGTGTCGCGCATGGCGCTCAACGCTGCGCGCAAATTGTGATTGGCCCAGATCACCAGCGAGACGGCGGCATCGCGGAACGCGTCGGTCGGCGTGGTGTAATACATTGTCGGGACGATCACCAATGGTGCCCGCCCGGCCCATTCGCGGCTAAACGTAAGAATCTCCTCAGCGTCGGCCTTTTTTGAATGAATCAAGATGCCGTCGGCGCCAGCAGCACGATAGGCCTCGGCGCGACGTAGCGCTTCCTCCATCCCCCAACCTGAAATCAGCGCCTCGACGCGCGCGATCAGCTGAAAATCAGCGTCGTCCTGGCTGTCCTTTCCGGCTTTGATGCGGCCCGCAAATTCGTCGATGTCAGCGAGCGGTTGGCCCTCGCCAATAAACGAGTTGGTCTTGGGAAAGAGCTTGTCCTCGATGCACACGCCGGCGATGCCGCGCTGGCACAACTTCTTCACCAATCGGCGCACATTGTTGAAATTGCCGTGGCCGGTATCGCCATCGACCAAAATCGGAATCTGCGTCGCGTCAGCCATGAATTCGAGCTGTTCGAGCACCTGGGTCCAGGAAGCTTCGTTATTGTCGCGGACGCCGAGGGCTGCCGACATGGCGAGCCCGGAGGCCCATATGCCCTCAAATCCCGCCTCCTCGACCACTTTCGCCGAAAGGCCGTTATGCGCCTCCATGACGAAGGCCAAATCAGCCCTTTGGAGCGCATGCTTGAGCATTTGTGCCTTGGAGCGCGGCGCTTCGTTACCCGCTGCGCCGTCCAATTTTGTCGCCATGACCTGTCTTTACTCCGTTTCGGCCCGCTTGCGAAACGTAACATGCCGAATCCGGTGAGAAAAAGCTCGAGGTTTTCTCAGGCGTTTATTTGGGTCTGGCGTTCAAAGAATGAACAAACTTCTTGATTCGGCGTTCAATTCGTGAACGATAGGCCAATCCTACTTGTTCACACTTTGAACATGACGGACATAAAGATTCCGGCGGTGCTGTTTGGCACACGGTTTATGGAGTCTCGAAGCACAGCCAACCGGGTCGCAGCGTTGCACCCGGAATGGCGGTAGCGTCTAGAAATTCTACATTATATCAATATGTTAATCATCAATCAGCAGAGTCGCCCCGGGGCGCTGCACGCATTGTCGGGTGGGTCCTTCGCATGAGCCGCAAGGCGCGCGAGGACGCCATTGTCCGCGACATTCTGGTCCGCGTTGGCGAATCGGAACATGTAAATCAGCGCACTTTGGCCAAGGAACTGGGCATCGCGCTTGGCATGACCAACAGCTATGTAAAGCGCTGCGTGCGCAAGGGTCTGATCAAGATCAGCGAGATTCCGCCGAATCGCTACGCCTATTACCTAACGCCTCAGGGATTTACCGAAAAAACCCGACTGACCGCCGAGTTTCTTTCTAGTTCGCTGACCTTTTTTCGCCGCGCTCGCGTGCAGTATGGCGACATATACGAGCAATGCACGGCGGCGGGCTGGCGCCATTTGGCGCTGGCGGGCACGGGTGAGTTGGCCGAGATCGCCATTCTTACGGCGCGCGAACATGATGTCGTCTTACTGGGCGTGATCGCCCGCGGCCAACCAGCCGGCAACTGTTTGGGATTGCCCCTAGTCGCCTCGCTCGGCGCGCTCGATCGTCCCGACGCCGTCATTCTCACCGCCCTTAACGGGCAGCAGATGGCGTATGACTCGCTTCTCGAAAGCCTGCCGCCGAACCGCCTGCTGGTGCCGAAGATGCTCAGCGTGGAGCGTGCGTCTGCGGCGTCCTCGCCGGAGACAGTCGAGTGAGCGCCCGGCAATCCACCGTTCTCGTCACCGGCGGCGCTGGTTTTATTGGCTCGGCCGTGCTGCGCCAATTGGTGCGTGAGACAGAACATCTGGTGGTCAACATCGACAAGTTAACCTATGCCGGCAATCTCGAATCGCTCGGCGATGCCGCCGCCGCCAACTACCGCTTCGAACAGGCCGATGTGTGCGACGCCGCGGCGATGGCGCGTCTGTTCGAGACCTATCGGCCCGGCGCAATTGTCCATCTCGCGGCGGAATCCCATGTTGACCGCTCGATCGATGGTCCGGCGCCGTTTATCGAAACAAATATCATCGGCACCTATACACTTCTTGAGGCGGCGCGTAATTATTGCGCGCGCCACGTGGCCGATGCCGACCGCGCGCTTGGCGATGGTGGTTTCCGCTTTCTCCAGATTTCGACCGACGAAGTTTACGGCGCGCTCACGCCAGATGCGCCGCCCTTTAGCGCCGATCAACCCTATCGCCCCAACTCACCCTATGCCGCCAGCAAGGCGGCGGCGGATCATCTGGCGCGGGCCTGGCAGCGCACGTTTGACCTGCCCGTGCTGACCGCCACTTGCAGCAACAATTACGGGCCCTGCCAGTTACCCGAGAAGCTGATTCCGCTATGTATTCTGAACGCCCTTGAAGGCAAGCCTTTAGCCATTTATGGCGACGGCCGGCAAGTGCGTGATTGGCTCTATGTCGAAAATCACGCGCGTGCGCTTCGCCTGGTTTTGAGCGCTGGCACGCCGGGAAGTGTTTACCGCATCGGTGGCGGCGCCGAGCGCACCAATATTGCTGTCGTCGAGGCGGTGTGCGATCTCCTCGATCGCTTTGTGCCGGCCCATGGCACGGCTTCCTACCGCGATCTCATCGCCTCCGTCGAAGATCGGCCCGGCCATGACAGGCGCTACGCCATCGAGATCGACAGTATCGCCGCTGAGCTGGACTGGCGCCCCGCGGAGAGTTTCGAAAGCGGCCTGGAAAAAACCTGCGCTGGTATCTCGACAACGAAGGCTGGTGCAGGCGCGTGCGCGACGACAGCTATCGCGGTGAGCGCCTCGGCCTGATGGAACGGACGAAAGTCGTCGAGCGCGGATGATTCAGATGATTCAAGAGGGCATCATGTTGGCCGGCGGTCGCCACACCCGCCTCGCGCCGACCACGCGGAGTGCCAGCAAGCAGCTGTTGCCGGGCTCTTCCGACGAGGTGATGGGGCTTTATTATTTTGATGGCCGGATGGGTGACAAGCTGTGTAATGCTGCGCTCTCGGCGCGCAGTGAATATAGCCGCAGTCTGTACTCCTTGAGCGATGGCGCGGGCGCTTATCTCTGTGAGGACATACAAGCATCGCCATGCGACGCCGCACCAATAATTAGGTTAGCGCGCGTAACCGCTGTCCCGGCGCTGGCGGCCGCCGGCGATTCGCTCGCGCCACCAATCGACGCACAGGCCGAGGCCATCGCTGAGCGCGGTCGCTGGGCGCCAGCCCGAGAGCGCCGTCAGACGCGCCGCATCGGCGACCAGGGCGCGCACCTCCGACTGCTCGGGGCGAAGACGCGCACTGTCGCTGACCACCGGTTTGTTGGTGCCGGTCATGTCGTTGAGCTGCGCCACCACATCGCCGATCCCGGTTTCGACACCGGTTCCGGCGTTGTAGACCGTGCCGAATTCGGCATCCGCCGCCGCGCCAAGGGCGAGGAAAGCCCGCACGGTGTCGCCGACGAAGGTGAAGTCCCGCGTCGTGCTGAGATCGCCCAGGCGGATTTCAGCGCAGGCCGGATCGAGCATTTGGCGGATCGCGGTCGGGATCACGGCGCGCTCGCTCTGGCGCGGCCCGAATGTGTTGAACGGCCTGAGCGTGACGGCGGGCGTGTCGTGCGACCGGGCAAACGCCTCGACCATTTGGTCGGCGCCGATTTTGCTCGCGGCGTAGGGCGATTGGCCATGCAGCGCGTGGTCTTCACCGATCGGCTTGGTGAGGGCGGAACCATAGACCTCGCTGGTCGAGGTGTGGACGAAGCGCCCCACCGTCCCGGCGCGGGCCGATTCCAGCAGATTGAGCGTGCCGTGGATATTGACATCGACGCAGGATTGCGCGGCCACATAGGAATAGGGAATGCCGATCAGGGCGGCGAGGTGAAAGACGATCTCGCTGCCTTCAGCGAGGGTGCGCATCTGCACGCCGTCACGCACGTCGCCAAGCTCGATGTGCATCTCTGCCCGCGTTTCGTCGGCGATCTCGTCGAGCCAGCCATAGCTGCCGAAAGAATTATAGAGCGCCAGCGCCGTCACCTTGGCACCGCCCCGCACCAACGCCTCGGCCAAATGCGAGCCGATGAATCCGTCGGCGCCTGTGACGAATACGCGCTTGCCGCTGAACTTGTTTTCGAACTCGGCCATGGCCGCGCTCATATCACACCCGCTTCCGATCCGTCCACCAGAGGAATGAAGCGGCGCTGCCCGGACGCCGAGGTGCGATTATGAACGATCTCCCACAAATCGAAGATGCCGCGTTGCGGCAGGTTCTTGAATTTTGGCTTGTGCAGACGGGCCCCGAGCAGTGGTTCAGCCAGGATGATGCCTTGGATGCGGAAATTCGCGTGAAATTTTTGGAGCTGCACAAAAGGGCAGTGGCCGACGAGCTCGCGCATTGGCGGGGAATGCCCGAGGGCTGCCTTGGCGAAATCATTCTGCTCGATCAATTCTCGCGTAATCTTTATCGCAACGATCCGCGCGCCTATGCGGCGGACGATCAGGCGCGCGGGATAATGACCCTTGCTCTCGTGCGAGGATTTGACGAAGGCATGAGCGAGGACGAGCGGCGATTTCTTTATATGCCGTTGCAACACAGCGAAGATGTCGATGATCAAGCGCGCTCGGTCGAACTATTCCGCTCGCTCGAAGATGGCGACACCTTCAAATATACCCTCCGCCACCAGGAAATAATTGATCGCTTCGGCCGCTTCCCGCATCGCAATTCCGATTTGGGGCGCACCAGCACGGCCGAGGAAATCGCATTCCTGCAGGAAGCGGATTCATCTTTCTAAGATGATTTCACGCACTGTCTTTCAACAGCGCCTCGAAGGCGGGCCATGCCACGTCCGGGTGATAGCTGTGCCCGCCCGGGGCTGGAGCGGTTTGCAGATTGTCGTGCGCACCGAGGGCGCGATAGACGGCGCGCGCGGATTCAGCCACCGCCTCTGCCCCGGCATAGGGCCAGATATGGTCGTCTTTGCCGGCAAACAGCACTGCCGGCCGAGGCGCCAGGAGGGCGACGATATCGTCCATTTCAAGCCAATTGAGAATTCCCGGAATAACGTTTTGACCGCTCGGGTCTGCGCGCCAACCAATTGTTTCGCGCAAATAGCCAACGCATCCACCAATCAGACCCGCCGCGATGCGCGCGTCGAGTGCCATGCTGAAGAGCGCCGTCGTCCCGCCCGACGAATTACCCATAATATGCAATTTGGTGAGATCAAGCGTCATTTCGTGCGCGCCGCCCTCCAGCCAATCGATCAAAGCAGAAACATCGCTGGCCCGTTCACCCAAAAGCGTTCTACCCAGCAACAGAGCGTGGTTGGCCGCATCAATACAAGGATCGTTTGCCGGTTTCTCAATATGGCGCTCTCGGCGTTCACCAAAGCAGGCCTGCTCAATGGCCACAGCCATGTAGCCACGTTGTGCCGATTGCAAGGCATTAGGTGCGCCACGCGCAATGCGCTCCGGATCTGCCGGCATGCGAACGCCGCCCCAACTGAGATGAATTCCGGAATTCGTTCCCTGCAAGCAGATCATTACTGGTAACGGCCCATCTAGGGACGGGTTGAAAATCAGATGGACAGGAATGTCACGCATTTCGCCAGTACGGAGATAGCAGCTTTTACGGATGAGATTGCTCGCCTCCATCCGTTCTGTTTGCTTATACCGAGCCTCCAGAGCTTGTGTGGCTCTAGAATAGCCGCTCAACTCAGCCAATTTGGCGCGCGCCAAATTTTGCCATTCATTTCCGCTTTTGCTGCCGCTGTTGCGCCAAGACAAGAGCAATGGAGCGGAGTCATAGTCATGCCGGTGCTGCCTGCTTGGGCTCAAATTGATATCGCTGGGAGGCGAGGGATAGGGGTCCGAGTACACGCCCAGAGCGCGAGCAAGCCGTCGTCTGGCGGCAAGCGTCAAAGCGTGCAGGCGTGCTTGCGTTATCATGTTATCGATACTTTTCCAGTAGGTTATGTACACACGAATCCACTATATGCGTTCGAATGCCGTCAAGGCGATTTTGCGAGCCATGTGCAGTTTGGGCCCAACGTTATTGTTATGTTTCTGACAAGCGTGACACGTCTAGAATGCAACGGGTCAAAATTATTGTTGTGCCTGCTCTAGGCGTAATTTTTCCAATCACTCTTATGTTTCCCATCAAAGACATCGACTTTCTTCTCTGTGGTCCCGACTTGCCAATTCGCGATGTTTTGGCTCGGATTAATGCGTCATCAGTGCATCTTTTTCAGCTCGTTGTTGACGAAGAACGCAATTTGCTCGGTACAATAACTGATGGTGATGTGCGCCGTGCAATTTTATGCGGTGTTACGCTGAACGATCCGGCGCGTAAATGTATGTACCATACGCCCAGAACCGGGCGGCCCGGCGATGACACGGGCAACCTACCTCTACTGCGAGAAGCAAAGTTTTTGCCGATTTTGGACGATGATGGGCGATTGCTTGAAATACTTGCAATTGAAAAACCCAGTGACGTTTTTGCCAATGCGCTGGTCATGGCGGGAGGCTACGGCCGGCGCCTTGGCGCCCGAACAAAAGACGTACCCAAGCCGCTACTGCGTGTCGGCCGGCGTCCGATTCTTGACCGTATTCTTGAGCAGCTGGAAGATGCGGGGTGTAAAAATATCTATATTGCGGTGCATTTCCTTGCTGAAAAAATTGAGAATTTTGTTGAACAACGCCAGAATCGGGCGTGTATTCATTTTATTCGGGAGAAAGAGCCGCTCGGAACGGCCGGCGCGCTTGGACTGCTCCCGCTTTCGATCAGAGACGAGATTGTACTTGTCAACGGTGACGTCGTGACGCGTGTTGATTATCGAGCCTTACGGGAGTTCCACCTAACACGTGACCTTGACGCGACGATCGGCGTTTCGCGATATGACTTGCGCATACCCTATGGTGTGGTGAGTCATGACGATCAGGGATTATTCCAGGGCATTCGGGAAAAGCCGACATTGAGCCAGTTCGTCGCGGCGGGCATGTACTATCTCGGCGCGCCGTTTCTCGCCCAGGTGCCGCAAGGCCGGGCCATCGACATGCCCGACATGCTCGACCTCGGTCACCGGGCCGGCCTGCGGATTGGCGTGTTTCCCGTTCACGAATACTGGATCGACGTGGGCCGGCCGGATGATCTGGAGGCTGCCGAGTCGGACCATGCCGGTCACGACGCCCGCGCCAGGGACGAGGCGCCGATCGCTGTGCCGGTTCCCGTGCGAAAGGGCCGCTGAGGCATGGTCAAGCCCGAGATCCCCATCGAGGTCGATCCCGAGACCGGCATCTGGTCGACGGACGGCCTGCCGATGATCTACATGCCGCGGCATTTTTTCGTGAACAATCATCTCGCGGTGGAAGCCGCGCTTGGCGAGGAGGTTTATTCCCGCCAGCTCTACGATGCGGGTCATAAATCGGCCTGGGTGTGGTGCGAAAAGGAGGCCGCGACTCACGGCCTCGAGGGCCTCGAGGTCTTTCATCACTATATGCGGCGGATTTCCCAGCGGGGCTGGGGCCGATTCACCGTGGTTTCCGTGGACGGCGAAAGCGGAGCCGCAGACGTCCGTCTCGACCATTCGGTGTTTGTCGAACATTGCGGTACCGATGCGGGGCGCAAGCTTTGCTACATGTATGCGGGCTGGTTTGCCGGTTCGCTCGAATGGGTCGTCCAGACGACGGGCCGCCGCTTCACGCTGACCTCGCACGAGGCTCTGTGCCGGGCCGACGGCGCCGAACACTGCCTGTTCGCGGTCCGCCCGGCGTGACCGGTCGGGCGCCCTGAACCCGTGATGAACCGCGATTCCCGCGAAGACAGCATCGTGCTCGATCTGCTCGAGCGGATCGACGACTCGGACGCCGTGAGCCAGCGGCGCCTGGCCAACGATCTGGGGATCGCGCTCGGCCTGACCAACGCCTATATCAAGCGCTGCATCAACAAGGGATTGATCAAGGTTTCGCAGGCCCCGGCGCGGCGCTACAAGTATTACCTCACGCCCCACGGCTTTGCCGAAAAGAGCCGGCTCACCGCCCAGTTTTTCAGTGATTCCTTTACCGCCTTCCGCCGCTGGCGGCAGAGCTACGACCGCTTGTTCGCCGAGCTTGAAGCGCGGGGTGTCAAGACGGCCGGGCTGTGCGGCCGGGGCGAACTCGTCGAGATCGCCGTGCTGTGCAGCCTGAATTCTTCGGTCGAGGTGGTGGGGATCTGGAACCCCTCCGGCCATCAGTCCTCGGTGCGGGGCGTTCCCGTTATCGAACTTGACGGCGTGGTTGATCCGGATTGCTGGATCCTCGCGGAGAACGATTCCGCGCGGGCGGCCTATGACCGGCTGCTCGCCACTGTTCCGGCGGCGCGCGTTGCGGTGCCGCACTCGCTCCGTCGCCAAATCGAGAACGCTCCAGCGGAGCAGGGTTCGTGAGTGCCGTTCCGGGCATTCCGCTCTCGGTACCCGATCTTCGGGGCAACGAAGCGGCCTATCTGGCACGCTGCGTCGCCGATAACTGGGTCTCGTCCGCCGGCCCCTTCGTGGTCGAGATGGAAGCCCAACTCGCCCGGCTGACCGGGCGCGCCCATGGCGTGGCCATGGTCAACGGCACGGCGGCGCTTCATCTCGCGCTCGTCGCGGCAGGCATCGGTGCCGGTGACCGCGTGATCGTGCCCGATTGGACCTTCGGGGCGAGCGCCAACGCCGTCTATCATGCCGGCGCGGAGCCCTACTTCGTCGACGTCACGGCCGAGAGCTGGACCCTCGACCGAACCCTCGTGGCCCGGGTGCTCGCGGATCCCGAGGCCC
>JAQBTG010000054.1 GCA_027624955.1 Pseudomonadota bacterium | reverse complement strand
ACCAGGTGGGCCAAATCCTCCTTTAGATCAGGCCGTAGATTGTTCCAAATTATATGACGACGGACAATCCGTGACGACCAAATCGGGTTCGTTTTGCTCAAGCCATCCCAGCGCCAGTACCGGGTCACCGAAAGTTTCGACAACTGGTTTCGAATCAAGTTCGCTGGCCAAACGCGAGAGAATTCTCCGGTTTGTGACGCGATCATCGACGATGACGATACTTGGCATTGATCCCCGCCTATTGGCGCCTGTTTCGGCGCCTTTTTGTCTCTCGGCGCTCATCTTATTCTTTCGATCGTATCGTTGTGGCGACCGCCCACACCCATACCGCCGAGGTTAAGATACCGTAAAGCACACCTGTTAATTTACTATTAGCAATTGGTTAACTCGGAAACATGAAACGCGAATAAGCAACAGTTCGCGATAAAGTTCTAAGTGAACGTCAATAATTATTCGCGAGTTCAACCAATCACTCGAACTTATATGTTAATATCATGATATATAACAGATATATAATGTGATGTGCGTCACAGTGTCGCCTGTGCTGCCGCCGCAATCGACGTTACCGACTGCCTAAGGGCGGGATAAACACTGGACGAAGTTTTGCGCCAAATTGCGCAAAAGTAGGAAATATCCGTTAATACCTGGTGCCAGACCCCAGCCGAGCGGATCCAATTGTCCGATGTGGATATCACTTTTTTCAGCAATGACTGCGAGCAGGTGGGGCTCGAATTGCGGCTCGCGAAATATACATCGTGCGCCCGTATCGGCGATGATCGCGCGAACACGTCGAACTTGCCCAGCACTGAGCCGATTTTCGGGTTCGGCGGTTACGGCGCCCACATTGTTCAGCCCAAAGCGGCTCTCGAACGGACCGTAAGCGTCGTGAAAAACGACATAGGGAATGCCGCGCAGCGGCTGCAGGAGCGCTGCCAGTTCCAATTCCAAAGCATCGATGCGCGCCTCGAGCGTGGCGCCATTGCGCTCATAAACGGCAGCATGACCAGGGTCGAGGACACGTAGTTTTGCTGCCATGGCTGATACAATGCCTTTGGCCTGTTGCGGATCGAGCCAAATGTGCGGGTTTTGCCCAGCTTTGGCGCCGTTGCCGAGCGCCAAGGAGCGTCCGGGCGGCATGTTCTCAGCATATCGAGCAAGCGGAAATTCAAGGATTTTGCCGACCCAGAGCAGAAGATCCGCCGATTGCAGGAGGCGTGCGTGAGATGGCCTGAGGCTGAAATCATGCGGCGACAATCCGTCTTTCAGCAGAAGTGCCGGCTCGCCCACACCCTCCATCACGCCGGCGGCGAGTGAATGCACCGGAAAGATGCTGGCCACCACATTCATCTCCACAGCTTCCGCGGCCACGAATTTAAACAGCCCGCCCAGGATGAGCACCACGGCAACAGTGAATTTGATAACAATAGTCATGCGGTTTTGTTCGATCTATCGATTGCGGGCCTGCAAGCGCAATTTTAGCGATTTGACGTCTTCGGTGCGTGCACTTCGAAATGTATTGTTATAAAGTAACAATATTATGTCAACATCAAACCGTCCTTCGCCTCTAGGGGGGCGGGATGCCGGAGGCTGAGACCGAATGGAAAATGTGAAAACGTCAAGGGGCGGGGTGGCGGCATTTCATGGCAGGCGTCATGCTCATGGCCGATGTGTCGGCCAAGCGCTCAGCCGCGCTGAAACGCTCTGCCGACAGCGCGGTGCCCGTCTTACACAGATGCGTCGGCGCGTACTCGAATTGATTTGGGACAGCCATAAGGCGGTGAAGGCCTACGACCTTTTGGACCGACTAAGCGAAAGCGAGAAATCCGTGCGGCCGCCGACCGTATACCGGGCTTTGGATTTTCTCATGGCGCATGGGCTGGTACATCGAGTCGACAGCCTCAACGCCTTTGTCGGCTGTAGCGGTTCGGACGAGCAGCACAACGCGCAATTCCTCATCTGCCAGGAATGCGGCGAGGTGAGCGAATTGGATGGCGCGGTTATTGGGCAGGCAGTCGCGCAGCAGGCCGCTCAGGCGGGATTTAATGTGCGCCGCCAAATGGTCGAATTGCATGGCGAGTGCCCGGCATGCGCGGTGAAATGAACGTAGTGCCCACTATGCAGAAAAATAGCTTGATTACGGTCGAGGGTCTCGGCGTGCGCCTGGCCGGCCACAGCATTCTTTCCGGCGTCAATTTGCAATTATCCGGCAACGAGATCGTGAGCTTGATCGGCCCCAACGGGGCCGGCAAAACAACCCTGATTCGCGCCATCCTCGGCCTCATCCCGCACCAGGAGGGACGCGTTGAGAAAGTGCCTCATTTGGTTATCGGTTATATGCCGCAGCGTCTGACGCTCGATCCGGTGCTGCCCCTGACCGTGCGCCGCTTTCTGCGCATGGCGGCGAGGGCGGGGCGGAGTGAAATGATCACAGTGCTCGGCGAAGTCGGCGTCCCAGAATTGCTTGAATCCCAGGTGCAGACGCTTTCCGGTGGCGAATTTCAGCGCGTGCTATTGGCCCGCGCTTTGCTGCGTAATCCCGATTTGCTAGTTCTCGACGAGCCGGCGCAACAGGTCGATTTCCAGGGCCAGATCGATATGTTTGAGCTGATCGAAAACGTACGGCGGTCGCGCGGCTGCGGCGTTCTGGTGGTTAGCCATGATCTCCACATGGTGATGCGCGCGACGGATCGGGTGCTGTGTTTAAACGGGCATATCTGTTGTTCGGGCGCGCCCGAGGCAGTGAGCGCGCATCCCGAGTATGTTGCGCTTTTCGGCCCGCGCGCCGCAGAAAGCGTTGCGCTTTATCACCATCATCACCGCCATGCGCACGATCTCGCCGGTGAGGTGTTGCCGCTGGAAGCGGCACGGAGCAAAGAGTCGCTGGAAGCGGCACGGAGCAAAGAGTCGCCGGAAGCGGCACGAAACAAGGAGCCGTTCGCCATGGCGTCGCCTGAACCCCCGCCGGGCGCTTGATCGTGTTAGACGATTTCTTTTGGCGCGCTCTCTTGGGCGGAATTGGCGTGGCTTTGCTGGCCGGGCCGCTCGGCTGTTTCGTCGTCTGGCGGCGTATGGCCTATCTCGGCGATTCCTTGGCCCACGGCGCGCTTCTGGGCGTCGCATTGGGCCTCGTGCTGGGGATCGATCTGACCATTGGAATTGTCGCGAGTTCGGTCGCCCTCGTGGCGATTCTGTTGTTGTTGCAGCGCCAGCGCCGTCTCGCTGGCGACACATTGCTCGTTATTCTGGCGCATGGCGCGTTATCCCTCGGCCTTGTCGCCGTAAGTTTTATGGAAGGCCAGCGGATCGATCTCATGGCCTTTCTGTTCGGCGACATTCTCGCCGTCAGCCGCCTTGACCTGATTTGGATCTACAGCGGGGTTATCGTTATTTTGTGCGTGATCGTCCTGTTGTGGCGCCCGCTGCTGGCAGTGACGGTGCATGAGGAGTTGGCCCGCGCCGAGGGTGTACGCGTGACCCTGGTGAGCATTATTTTCATGCTGCTCGTCGCGGTCACGGTGGCGCTCGCCATGAAAATCGTCGGCATCCTGCTGATCGCTTCGTTGCTGATTATTCCCGCCGCGTCGGCTCGGCGCCTCGCACGTACGCCCGAACAGATGGCGATCCTGGCCAGTCTGGCAGGTGTTCTTTCGGTAGTTGGCGGGCTGTTTGGGTCGCTTGAATGGGACACGCCTTCGGGCCCCTCCATCGTTGTTGTGGCCTTGGTGATATTCCTGCTTGGCCTTGTAGTTGCAGGGCCGGTCGCGCTCCTGGGGCGGCGCCTGCGCTCCGGGATCAGCCCTAGGACCAATTGATTCTGGCGCGTCGTCGGCCTATAGGAAGGTCATGAAAGCGTCATCCGAAGTCGCCGCGCAAGTCATCGCCGATCTCAGTTTTGACCAGGACGGTCTCGTTCCCGCCATCGCCCAAAGCGATGAGACGGGCGAGGTGCTGATGCTCGCCTATATGAACGCCGACGCGGTGCGCGAAACTCTGGCCACCGGCCAAGTATGCTATTGGTCGCGCTCACGACAGGCGTTGTGGCGTAAGGGCGAAAGTTCCGGCCATGTGCAGCGCTTGGTCGAGCTGCGCTATGATTGTGACAATGACGCCGTGCTATTGCGCGTCCGTCAAAGCGGCCCGGCCTGCCACACCAACCGCCCCAATTGTTTTTACCACGCTGTGCGTGACGGCAGTGTGGCCATAATCAGCGAACCAGAAGCCGAATAGCCGCTAGCGTAGCCGCGCCGGGTCGAGGTCGCCGGCGCTGACGCCTCGCTCGGCAACATGGGCGGGGAATGTGCCGCCACTCGCCAGCGCCGCTACGATCGTTCCCATGGCGGGCGCTGTCTGGATGCCGTAGCCGCCTTGTCCCGCGAGCCAAAAGAACCCTTGCGCCTCGGAATCGAATCCAGCCACCAAGGTTTTATCGGCAACGAAGCTTCGGAGACCCGCCCATTTATTGTGGATGCGCGCAATCTTCACGGTCGTCGCCTTCTCGATGCGATCGACGGCAATGGCGATATCCAGTTCGTCGGGTTGAATATCTTGCGGCGGCATCGGCGTTTCGTCGGCCGGCGAGCCGAGCAAGCGGCCACCATCCGGTTTGAAATAAAATTCTTCGTCGATATCCGCCAACAGCGGCCAGTCGTCGGTATTACAGTCGCCAGGAGCATCAAAAATAAAGGCGGTGCGGCGCTTGGGCACAAGACCGATCGGCCGCGCGCCGGCCATTTCAGCGACGACATCGCACCAGGCGCCGGCGGCGTTCACAACCACCGGCGCTTGATAAACGCCGGCGCGGGTTTCGGCCCGCCAGATGTTGCCGCTCTGGGTCAGGTTGGTCAATTCCGCATCAGTCACCAGCACGCCGCCGCGTGCCTTCAAGCCGCGAAGGTAGCCCTGATGCAGGGCGTTGACGTCGATGCCCATGGCGTCGGGCTCATGCACCCCGCCGACGGCATAGTCGGGGCGCATGATCGGTACCAAGCGGCAAACCTCTGCGCCGTCCACCAGGGTGACGCTCGGCACCAAGGCGTGGCAATCGTCATAATGCTGTTGCAGAGTCTTTTGCTGGTCGGCGCGCCCGATAAATAGCGCGCCGCGCGGCGTCAACAGCGGGTCCTCGCCGAAGCCCTCTGGCGGTGCATCGTAAAATGCCCGGCTCGCGGAAGTAATCCCGCGAATCGCGCGATTGCCATAGGCCTCCGTGAACACAGCGGCGGAGCGCCCGGTGGTGTGGTAGCCCGGCATATCCTCGCGTTCGATTAAGATGACCGCGCCCAATCCGGCCAGTTCGTAGGCTGCCGAGGCACCCGCCATGCCCGCGCCTACAACCAAAAAATCGCAATTCGTCATCTTTTACCCACTCTTATCAATCGCGTTTTTGTCGACCACATTTATGGCTGTACGAAGGCGGCATGACAATCCCTCTCGGCAAACCGCGCGCGTGCGGTTAGGTTAAAAAAAAGCATTTTAGAGGGACGTTACAAATGGATATCAACTGCAAGGGCCGGCGCGCCGTGGTCACCGCCGGAGGATCCGGAATTGGGCGTACCATCGCCGAAACGCTGGCCGATAACGGCGCACAGGTATTCGTCTGCGACGTCGCCGAAGATCACCTACAAGCGCTTGCCGCGGAGCGTCCTGATATTGGCGCCGTAGCGGCCGATGTCAGCCGCGCTGACGATGTGGCGCGGCTGTTCGATGCAGCGGTGGCGGCGATGGGTGGCGTCGATGTGCTGGTCAACAATGCCGGTGTCGCCGGGCCGACCAAGCGGGTCGAAGATATCACTGACGAAGAATGGCGCTCGACCATCGGCGTCGATGTCGATGGCCAGTTTTATTGTGCACGCCGCGCCGTGCCGTTGATGCAAGCAGCGGGCAAAGGCGCCATCATCAATATTTCCTCGACCGCCGGACGTCTCGCCTTTCCACTGCGCCTGCCTTACGCCACCGCCAAACGCGCGGTGATCGGCCTCACCGATACCCTCGCCATGGAACTCGGCCCGCGCAATATCAGCGTCAACGCTGTCCTTCCCGGCTATGTCTTGAACGACCGCGCGCGCCGCGTGTTGCAGGCCAAGGCGGACGCTTCCGGGCGCTCACTGGATGAGATGAAGGTGATCGTGTTGAACCGCATCTCCATGCGCACCGGCGTTGAAGAGCAGGAAATCGCCGATCTTGTGCTCTATCTCTGCTCGTACCAGGGCCGCCATATCTCCGGCCAAGCGATCAATATCGACGCCAATTTGGAAACCTATGCCGGGATGGACAAGCTCGACTAGGCCGAAATCAACGCGCCAAAGGTGCTGAGGAACTTGTCCGCCTCGGCGACAAAAATATCATGGTCGTCTTCCGTCAGGGCTAGGCTCAAGGCCAAATAGCCGCGCCGCGTGATGTAGATGCCGGCGGCGATCATTTCCAAGTGAAAGAGGTCGAGCGCCGTTAGATTGCGCCCAGCTAAGTCATGCTGGCTGTGAATGTCGCCGGAGATGAAATGAATATTCATCAGCGAGCCCGAACCCGTCGCCTGGAACGGCAGGCCATGTTTTTGCCCGAGCGCGTTCAGGCGTTGGCGGAACGCTTCGCCTGATGTGGTCAGTGCCGTCGCGGCCTCCGGGGTATAGACCTTCTCTAGTCCTGCGGCGCCACCGGCCATCGTGAGGACATTGTTGTTGAAGGTGCCGTGGTGGACGAAATGGCCTTTTTCACGCGGGTCGTATCGGGCCATGATGTCGGCCCGCCCGCCGAAGGCGCCGGCGGTCATCCCGCCACCGACATATTTTCCCAAAGTGGTCATGTCGGGGATGATTCCGAGCGCGCCCTGCCGGCCCGTCGGGCCGAGGCGAGAGGTCATGACCTCATCGAATATAAGTATCGCGCCGCGCTGTGTCGCCTGCTCGCGCAAAAGTGCCAGAAAATCCGTGTCGCCCGGGATACAGCCGCCGGCGCCCTGCATGGTCTCCACCAGGATCGCCGAAAGGCTGTCGCCATGTTGCTCGAGTAGGGCGTGCGTGCCGGCGATATCGTTGTAGGGTGCGAGAATAAAATCGAACGGCACATTGATCGGCGAACCGCTGGGCGGAAATGACAGTGTGCCGCCATGATAGGCGCCCTCGAACACCATGACCTTATTGCGTCCGGTAACGGCGTTGGCGGTGACCAGCGCCATTATATTTGCCTCGGTACCGGAATTGCAGAAGCGCACCCGCTCGATCGAGGGCACGCGTGCGCAAACCTGCGCGGCGAGCTTCGCCTCGTGGGCGCTCGACGAGCCGAAGGTAACGCCGTTGGCCAACGCGTCACGTACAGCCGCGTGAACGATCGGGTTGGAGTGACCATAGAGGCCAGCGGAAAAATCGCCGGCATAATCGCGGTATTTATGGCCGTCCAGGTCCCACATATAGGCGCCTGCGCCGCGTGCCATACCGAGCGGGAAGGGGGCGTAATACATGCCGGTGCGAGTATTGCCGCCGGGCAGGCTTTCGCAGGCGCGCGCATATAACGCCGAGCTTTCAGGGTTAGCAGCGGCGAAGCGTTCTTCGGCGGCCTGATAGGCGCCGTCCAAATCGATATTTCGTCCCCGTTCCGAGGCAACACGGCTGGCCATTTGGTTTTCCTTTCGAGCTGGCGTTAACGCTGGAAGATAGCCCGGACAGATAATCCCCAGCAAGTGCGACCGCACCGGCATGCATCCGAACTCGTTTCGCGTGGTCAAAATTCTCTCCACACGGCCTCAATCTAGTGTGATCACACTATTGGCGTGGCGCTGAATTCGGGCTAAGTTGCGGCGCGGAATTGGAAAACAATAATTACCGTAGGCGGGCAAGCGCCCTATGGCGTTGACCCAGCGGGATGAGGCGGAACAATGCGATTTGCGGTCGATACTGGGGGCACATTCACCGATTTGGTGGTCGAAGACGATAGCGGCGAAGTCCGCATGTTTAAATCAGAAACGACGCCATCCGATCCGGTTGCTGGGGTGCTGGACACGCTCGAACTAGCCGCCGCCGATTACGGCCTGTCGCGGCCTGATCTATTGGCCAAGGGCGACATGCTGATCCATGGCACGACCCATGCGATCAATGCCATCGTCACCGGCAACACAGCGCGCACGGCCTTTCTCACGACCCAAGGACACCCCGATGTTCTGGTTCTGCGCGAGGGCGGGCGCATCGAGCCGTTTAATTTCACCGTGCCGTATCCGCAACCCTATGTGCCGCGCTCGCTGACCTATGAGGTTCCCGAACGCATTACATTCGACGGCTCCGTGCGCCAGCCATTAGACGAAAAGGCGGTGGTCGAGATCATCGCCAAGCTGAAAGTAGCCGAAGTCGAGGCGGTCGCCGTTTGCCTGCTGTGGTCGATTGTCAACGCGGATCACGAAAACCGCATTGGCGAACTGCTCGAGCAGCACTTGCCCGGCGTGCCTTACACATTGTCCCACGCTCTCAACCCGTCACTGCGCGAGTATCGCCGGGCGTCTTCGGCCGCGATCGATGCGTCGCTAAAGCCCTTGATGGGCAAATATATGGGCAGTCTAGATTCGCGCCTGCGAGATGCCGGCTTCGGTGGCCGCGTGCTCGTGGTGACCACTCAGGGCGGTGCCATAGACGCCGCCGATATGGCCAAATCTCCGATCCATTCGATAAATTCCGGCCCGGCCATGGCGCCGCTCGCTGGGCGAAATTACGCCCAGGCCGATAGCGGCGCCGACACCGCGATTATCGCCGACACTGGCGGCACGACCTTTGACGTCAGCCTCGTACGCGGCGGCCGCATCCCGTGGACGCGGGAAACCTGGATCGGCCAGCCTTACCGCGGCCACATGACCGGCTTCCCTGCGGTTGACGTTAAAAGCATCGGCGCCGGCGGCGGCTCCATTGCTTGGGTTGACGAAGGCGGGCTCCTCCATATCGGGCCGCGCAGCGCCGGCGCCGTGCCGGGGCCGGTCTGTTACGGCAAAGGCGGCGTCGAGCCGACAGTGACGGATGCCTCTGTGGTGCTGGGCTGGATCGATCCCGATTTCTTCCTTGGCGGCAATATGAGCCTCGACCGTGATGCGCCTGCCAAAGCCATTCAAAGCTATGTCGGCGATAAGCTGGGCTTCGGCCTGCACGAGGCTGCCGCTGCAATTTTGAGCGTTGCCACAGAAAATATGATCCACGCGATTGAAGATATTACCGTCAATCAGGGCATCGATCCGCGCGGCGCTGTTCTGATCGGCGGCGGCGGTGCGGCGGGCCTCAACGTCACTGCTATTGCCCGGCGTCTCGGCTGCGGGCAGGCCATCATTCCCGATGTCGCTGCAGCGTTAAGCGCTGCGGGGGCGTTGATGTCGGACCTGCGCGCCGAGTACAGCGGCACGCTCTATACCCAAACGGCAGCGTTTGATCGCGAGCGCGTGAATGCGCTACTGGCCCGCCTCGAGGGCCAATGTCGCGAGTTTATCGCTGGGCCGGGCGCCGGCTCGATCGAGCAGATCATCGAGTTCACGGCGGAGGCGCGCTATCCCAGCCAAATTTGGGAAATCGAGGTGCCGCTCAAGGGAAGTCGTTTCACTTCGGAACAGGACGTAGCCGATTTGCGAGACGATTTTCACGCGACACACGAGAATCTCTTCGCTATCGCCGACAGTAAATCAGAGGTCGAGATCGTTGGCTGGCGCGCCAGTGTGCGCTGCCGTTTGCGCGATGGCGTGAAATGGAAAGTCCGCGAGGCAGCTGGCAAGGTCGACGCGCCGAAAAGCCGACAGGCCTATTTTTCTGACGGTGGATTGGTCGAAACTCGGGTGCTGCGTTTTGAGGATATGGAACGTGGCACCGAAGTCGCCGGCCCGGCGATCATTGAATCATCTTTCACGACCGTGGTCATCGACCCCGGCGCGTCCGCCGTGCGTAGCGCATCGGGCAGCCTGATCATCAATCCTGCCACGGGGAGCTAGAGCATGGCGAACAGCAAAAAAGCGAACGGTAGCAAGCTCGACGGCGTGCAGCTCGCGATCCTCAACAAACGTATCCAATCGATTTGCGCCAAGATGGCGAACACATTGCTTCGCACTGGTCGCTCCGGCGTTTTGAACAGCGCGCGCGATTTTTCTTGTGTGCTGGTGACGGCGGATAATCAGCTTCTGAATGTCTCGGAAAGTCTGCCAATTCATGTGCTCCGCGGCGCCGATATGATGTGCGAGGCGATGCAGGAGTACCACCCGGTGCTCAAGCGCGGCGACGCGTTCCTGCACAACTCGCCTTATCACGGCGGCTCTCATCCCGCCGATCACACCTTTCTAGTGCCGGTGGTGGATGATGACGGCATTCACCGCTTCACGATGGTCGCAAAAGCGCATCAGGCGGATTGTGGCAACTCGGTCCCGACCACCTATCACGGCAGCGCGCGCGACGTGTACAACGAGGGTGCGCTAATTTTCCCGGCCGTGCGCATCCAGACCGATTACCAGGACAATCTCGATATCATACGCATGTGCGAAATGCGCATTCGCGTGCCGGAGCAGTGGTGGGGCGATTATCTGGCGGCCCTCGGCGCGGCGCGCATCGGTGAACGCGAAATGCTCAACCTCGGTGCCGATGTTGGCTGGGACATGCTGGATCAGTTCGCCGGGCAATGGTTCGATTATTCCGAACAATTGATGATGTCTTCGATTCGCCAGATGCCGGCCGGCAAGATCACCACCTACAGCCGCCACGACCCGTTCCCCGGCGCGGAAGAGGGCATCGATGTCAAGATTGAGCTTGAAATCCGCCCCGACGACGCCATGATCGAAGTCGACCTTAGAGACAATCCGGATTGTTTCCCCTGCGGTCTCAACTTGAGCCAGGCTTGCACCGAATCCTCCGTACTAATCGGTGTGTTCAACTCTATCCAAGAAGACGTGCCGACTAATGCCGGCTCGCTCCGGCGCGTGAAAATGCATCTCCGCGAAAACTGCGTGGTTGGCATTCCGCGCCACCCGACAAGCTGCTCGGTTGCGACGACAAACGTGGCGGACCGGGTGGGAAATTCAGTACAGCGCGCAATCGCAGAATTGGGCGACGGCCACGGCATGGCCAGCGCGGGGTCGATAATTCCACCCAGCATTGGCGTTATTTCTGGCACCAGTGAAAAGACGGGCGGTCCCTACGTGAATCAAATATTTCTCGGTTGGGGCGGTGGCGCCGCGGGCCCACAGGTTGATGCGTGGATTACCATCGGTCATATAGGCAATGCTGGCGGTTCCTATCAGGACAGCATCGAATTGGACGAAATGCGTTTCCCAATGTACGTCGCGGGGCGTCATTTTATCACCGACAGCGGCGGCGTCGGGCGCACACGTGGCGGCGAGGCAGTCTATTGTGAATTCGGCCCGACCGACGGCGACATGGAAGTCGGTTATGTCAGCGACGGCAACGATCATGCGCCGGAAGGCACACGGGGCGGCGGGGTCGGCGCCTGCGCCAACCAGTTCCGGCGGGATCTCAACGGTGATTTGCATCAGCTCGATGCCTGCGCTCAGGCTGTCATTCCCGAAGGCCACACCATCGTTTCATATTCCTGTGGCGGCGGCGGCTATGGCAACCCGATAGAACGCCCGGCTGAAAATGTCGCCCATGACGTACGCGAAAGATGGGTATCGGTTGCGGCCGCCAAAGATAAATATGGTGTCGTCGTCAGCACCGCCGGCGTGATCGACACGGCGGCGACGGAAGCACTGCGCGCGGCGCAACGCGGCTAATCCTATGGCCGGAGTGGCACCCCTGGATGGCGTGCAACTCGCCATTCTCAACAAGCGCCTGGAAGGCGTGTGCCGCAAGATGGCCAACACTCTCTTCCGGACCGGGCGCTCCGGCGTGCTCAACACGGCACGTGACTTTTCGTGCTGCATCGTTACCGCCGACAATCAATTGCTCGCCGCAGCCGAAAGCCTGCCGATCCACGTTTTGAGCGGGCCGGATTTGATGGCGGCCGCGATGCAGGAGTTTCATCCCGTGCTCAAGCGCGGCGATGCTTTCCTGCATAATTCGCCCTATCACGGCTGCTCGCATCCGGCCGATCATACGATCCTGGTGCCGGTGGTGGACGACCAGGGGCGCCACCGCTTCACTATGGTCGCCAAGGCGCATCAGGCCGATTGCGGTAACTCCTTGCCGACCACCTATATGGGCGGCGCGCGCGATGTGTATCAGGAAGGCGCGCTAATTTTTCCGGCCGTGCGGGTGCAGGAGAATTACCAGGACATCGAGGATATCGTCCGCATGTGCCGAATGCGCATCCGCGTGCCGGAGCAATGGTGGGGCGATTATCTGGCCGAAATGGGCGCGGCGCGCATTGGTGAGCGCGAATTGATGGGGTTGGCCGCCGAAGTTGGTTGGGATACGCTCGACGCCTTCACCTATCAATGGTTTGAATATAGCGAGCAGCGCATGAGTGCGGCGATCGCGCGTCTGCCGGCCGGCAAGATGACGGTATCCAGTGCCCATGATCCGTTCCCAGGCGCAGAAGATGGAATCGAAGTCAAAGTCCAGCTCACCATCGACCCGGCGGACGCGATTATCGAGGTAGACCTTCGGGACAATCCTGATTGCTTGCCCTGCGGCCTTAATCTCAGCGAATCTTGCTCCCGCACATCGGCGATGGTCGGCGTATTCAATTCCATCGATCATACGGTGCCGCCCAACGCCGGAAGTTTCCGCCGCATCCGGGTGCTGTTGCGCGAGAATTGCGTGGTCGGTATTCCGCTGCATCCAACGAGCTGCTCGGTCGCCACCACCAATGTGGCCGATCATGTTTCGAACGGCGTGCAGCGCGCCATCGCTGAATTGGCCGAAGGCGCCGGCATGGCCGAGGTGGGCTATGCCATTCCGCCCGCCATCGGCGTTATTTCCGGCTTGAAGCCCGATTCCGGCGAGCCCTTCGTCAATCAGATTTTTCTCGGCTTTGGCGCCGGCGCGGCGGCGCCCTCGGCGGATGCTTGGGTGACCGTCGGCCATGTCGGCAATGCCGGTCTGTGTTATCAGGACAGCACCGAAGTGGACGAGCAAGTGTTCCCAATTTTCGTCAAAGGTCGTCATTTCGTTACCGATTCAGGCGGCGCCGGGCGCTACCGCGGCGGCGGCGGCATGCAGGTGGAATTCGGCCCGGAGGGCTGCGATCTCGAAATCGGCTATGTCAGCGACGGCACCGTCAACGCCGCCAAAGGCGCGCGCGGTGGCGGCCCGGGTGGACGGGCGCAGCAATATGTGCGGCGCCGCAATGGCGAGAGTGAAACTCTCGACCCATGCGCCCAGGTGCCGCTCCGCGACGGAGAAATCATCGTTTCGGTATCCTGCGGTGGCGGCGGCTTCGGCTCGCCGCTTGATCGCCCGGCCGCTGATGTGGCACACGATGCGCGCGAAAGATGGATCAGTATCGAAGCGGCAGAGCGCCTCTATGGCATCGTCCTCGGCGCTGACGGCAATGCCGATATAACGGCGAGCGAAAAGCTGCGCGCTAAGATGTCCGGCGCAACTTTCTAGCTGTCGTCGGGGCAAAGAGGAGTAAACAGGCGCATGATCGAGCTCAATTCCACCATCTCGTGCCCCCATTGCAGGGGCCAGACAAAGCAAGCTATGCCGACCGATGCCTGCCTCTTTTTCTTCGATTGCCCGGCTTGCGGCGCACGCCTCAAACCGTTGGCCGGGGATTGTTGCGTTTTTTGTTCCTATGGCGACGTGAAATGCCCGCCAATTCAGCAGGGCGAGGGGTGCTGCGGGGCATGAAAATCGGCGGCCTGCTTCTTGTTCTCGCGCTGCCCGCGTGCTGCGTTCTAATTCCGCTGCTAACGGCGGGATCGCTGGCGGCAATTGGCGGCTGGTTTGCCGACGGCCCCGGACTGGCGCTCGTCGCCGCTGGCGGAGCGGGCATCATTATTTATCTGCTTTGGCGTTGGCGTATCGGTCGCTTCCGCCGCTTGCACATGCGTGATTCGATCCGCTAAGCGGCGAACGTCTCGATCATCGCCACGTGGTTGGCTTTAGATTCTTCGGGTTCGAGCCAGGGCATCGGGCAATAGAGGATGAGGGTCTCGAACAGCCCCTCAAATTTTTCCAATTTCTTGCGCACGTCGTCGGGCGTGCCGGCGAGGACCAGGGTGTCGATCATGTCCTCAGTCACAAGGTCGAGCATTTTTGGCACGTCGTTCTCGGCCATGGCGGCGCGAATCGCCAGTTTCTCCTTGGTGAAACCGGCTGGGTCGAGCACCTGGTCGAAATAGGGCAGGTTGGCATAGAAGGCGATCGGCGGCCGCGCCCGCCGCCGCGCCCGTTCGCGGTCTTTGTCGACCGAGCAAACTTTCAGCGAGCACAGTTCGATATCGCTCAACTGGCGGCTGGCCTTGGCCAGGCCCTTTTTGACGTTGGGATGGACGATGTCGGTAAAATATTGCGGCGTGTTGAGTAGATTGGCGATCAATCCATCGGCGATGGCGCCGCTGAGCTGCAGCATCCCGGGTTGCACGGCGGCGAGGAAGATCGGCAGCGCCGGATAGGGCGGCACCATGATGCGGCGGTAGTCGCGCACCTTGATGTATTCGCCTTCGTAATCGATCGAGTTGGTTGGGCTCGCCGTCCACATGAGCCGGATCGACTCAACATATTCGCGCATCCGCTTCGCCGGCTTGTCGACGGTCAATTGATGCCAATTCTCGTTCCACATCGGCGGCGCCGTGCCGAGGCCGAGGATGAAACGATCACCAGTTAGTTCTGCCATCGACATGGCGCTGATTTCCGTCATCGCTGGTGGGCGGGCATAGGTCGCGACGCCGGTGCCAAGCCGCACGCGTTTGCATGCGCTGGCCATGGCGGCGAGTGGCACGAAGGCATCACGCCCGAGCTCAGTTGTCCATAAGCTGTCGGCGCCGGCGTCCTCGGCCTGGCGGGCATAGCTGACCGTTTCGTCGAGAGTGAGATTGTCGCCGCTAAATAGGATGCCCCATTTCCACTTTTGCGCCATTTTCCGCCTCCTCATGGTCCGACCGTTATTGTCGCATTTAATTTCGCTTTTGATAGGTCGTATGGCGCACCACCCCTATGATGGCGCGACGACAGGTGCATTGGGAGCGTCATGCCGCACGCCTTACCATTCTTCCTCTTTTTGGTCGTGCTCGCGCCGATTTTTCTCGGCCATCAACTGGGCGGCGCCTGGACCTTGATCACCCCGTTTGGTTTGTTCGCCGTTCTCGGCGGCTTGGATATGTTGATCGGGCGCGGTGAGACGGGGCGCTACCCAAAGGCCGAATCTCCGGTCCACCGCGTGGCGATTCTCGTGTGGCTGCCCATTCAGGCGGCATTGATCATCTGGCTGCTATGGTCGCTCGCCCACAACCTTCTAACGCCGTTGGAAATCGTCGGCATGACGCTCTCCATCGGCACCGTCTCCGGCGCGATCGGCATTGTTTTCGCGCATGAATTGACGCATCGCATATCGTGGTTCGAGCGCCGCGTCGCCGATGTGCTGATGGTGAGCGTCAGCTATCATCATTTTTGTGTCGAGCATGTGCACGGCCACCACCGCACGGTTGGCACCAAAGAGGACCCGGCGACGGCGCGCCTGAACGAAAGTTTCTACCGCTTCTTTCCACGCGCCACGCTAGGCGGCTTTGCCTCAGCCTGGCGCCTCGAAGCGGCGCGCATGCGGCGGCGCAATCGCAGCCCCTGTCAGTGGCGCAATCGCGTGCTTGCCGGCATTGTCGCGCAGGCAGCGATGTACGCTGCGGTGGGTTTGATTTTCGGCTGGCTCGCGGTGCCTGTGCTGGCTGGCATCGGACTGGTCGCCGTATTTCAACTCGAAGTGATCAACTATCTCGAACATTACGGGCTCGAGCGCCGCCGCCTCGACAATGGCCGTTTGGAGCGCGTGGCGGCACATCATTCTTGGGACGACGACCACCTGCTATCGAGCTGGCTGCTGGTTAACCTCACGCACCACGCCGATCACCATATGCGCCCCGGCGAGCGATATCAGCGTCTCGGCATGGTCGATGGCGCAGCCATGCTGCCGTTTGGCTACGCCACGATATTTCTTTTTGTCTTGATACCGCCGCTTTGGTTCCGAATCATGAACCCCCGCGTCGAAGCCATGCGCGCGAAGAATCCGGCATAATTTAAGGCTCGTCCAAACGGCACCACCCCCGGAATGCGTTCCGCATTCCGGCAAGCGTGACTACGCGCCCGAGTTAATACGAGGCAGCCAAGGGCGCGGATGCGCCCGCCCGGCGATTGAGGGTCAAATCAATAAAGAGATTAGGGTACCAAGACCATCTTTCCGAAAACGTCGCGCTCGGCGGTTTTACGCGCCGATTCCTGCACGTCACTGAATGGCAGGACGGCGTTGATGACCGGCCGGAGTTTGCCGTCGGCCACCAACTTCAGCACATGCGCCACTTCGCGCTTGCCGGCAAAATGGCTGCCATGCAGCATCATATGTTTGCGGAACAACTCGATGATATTGATCGGCACAATTTCACCGGCATGGGCGCCGCAAGTGATTAGACGGCCGTTCTCGCACACAGCGTCGATGCTTTGTACCAGCACGTCGCCGCCCACCGATTCGATCACCAGGTCGACACCGAACCCATCGGTCATTCTGAGCGCTTCTTTACGGATGCTTTGCGTGGTGTAGTTGATCACCTCGTCGGCGCCCAACTTCTTGGCCTGCTCCAGCTTGGCATCCGAGCCCGCCGTCGCGATGACGCGCGCGCCGTGCAACTTGGCGACTTGAATGGCGGCGCTGCCGACCACGCTGCCGGCGGCGTTGATGAGCACCGTCTTGTCGGCCTGCACTTGTCCCAACGTTACCGTCATATGCCAGGACGTGCCGAACCCAACGACTGAAGCCGCTGCATCTTGATAAGAGAGTCCGTCCGGCAGCGGTATCAATGAGGTCGCCAGGCAGCGGGTATATTCAGCATGGGTGCCCCATTGGCTGACGCCGACGCGGCCATGGCAGAAATCCACGCCGTCGAGGCCACTCAGCCACATATTACTTTGCGGATCTCCTTGCGCGAAATCGATGGCGACGCGGTCGCCGATATTGGCGCTCAAAACGCCCTCGCCAAGCTCTACCACTTCGCCGACCCCCTCGACCCCCATGACATGCGGTAGGGCGACACCGAATCCCGAAACGCCTTCACGTAAATCATGATCGAGATGGTTGACGCCGCTGGCGCCAATTTTGACCAGCACTTCGCCCGGACCCGCCGTCGGCTTCTCGACATCTTCATAGAGCAGCTTATCGATGCCGCCATGTTCGCGAATTATCACTGCTTTCATTTTCTTTCGTTCCCAATATTGTGGTGGCTGGTTTGTTTTACTCGGCGGCCTGCGCCTGGCCAGAGGTGAGTTCGGCGATAGCTTCGTCGCGCGGTATAACGTCGGCATAGATCTGTCCGAGAACACGCAAATTTGTTTCATGCGCATCCAAGTCGCGGTCGCCGACACAATCGCTAATAAGAATTGGGCAAAACCCGTGGCACATGACGTCGAGCACACTCGCATGGATGCAGCCACTGGTCACACAGCCGGCAATAAGCACCGTGTCGACGCCGCGTAGAGTGAGATTGGGCGCGAGATCGGTGCCGAAAAAGGCCGAGGGCAGGCGCTTACGCACGACAATTTCGCCACGCCGCGGCGCGAGGCGTTCAACGATCTGACTGGCATGCGAATCTTCCAAGAGGTTCTGGAGAGGCGGGACCTTTCGGCTGAACACATTGTCGTCGCTGCCGTCATCACTGAACACGATTCGGGTATGCGCAATCGGCAAGCCGAGGCTGCGGCAGGCTTCAATCAGCTTGACGGTGTTGTCGCAAGCCTCGGAAATATTGCCGCCACCGAACTGGTC
>JAQBTG010000053.1 GCA_027624955.1 Pseudomonadota bacterium | reverse complement strand
CGACGCGGTCAAGACAAGGCGCGGCGCTGGATGCCCTCTATTCGGGGGCCGCGCGGAGTCATTATCATTATTCTTGTCGCCATCGGTATCTGGCTGCTCACTGGTTTCTATCGCGTCGAGCCTGATGAGCAGGGCGTGGTGCTGCGTTTCGGCGAATGGACGAAAACCACACAACCCGGACTAAACTATCACCTCCCCGGCCCGATCGAGACCGTAATTTTGCCCAAGGTGACTAAGGTCAATCGCGTCGAGATTGGCTATCGCACGCTGCCGGTTTCGCGCGATGGGAACACGCAGCAATCTATGCCCGGGGAAAGCTTGATGCTGACGGGCGACGAAAACATCATCGATGTTAAGTTCACCGTCTTTTGGGTTATCAGCGACGCTGGTAAATATCTATTCAACATTCGCGCTCAAGATCGCACCGTGAGGGATGCTTCCGAAGCCGCGATGCGCGAGGTAATTGGCAATACCGACCTCAACAGCGCCCTGTCGGAAGGCCGGTCTATCCTTGCTTCGGGAACGCAAGAATTGGTGCAGGAAATCTTGGATTCATATGATTCAGGGATTCTGATCACCCAAGTCGAGCCACAGAAGATTGACCCGCCGGAAGATGTGATCGGCGCTTTCCGCGACGTGCAGGCTGCTCGTGCCGATGAGGAAAGAGCCAAGAATGAGGCCGAGGCCTATCGCAATGACATCATTCCCCGGGCGCGCGGCGAGGCGGAGCGGATTTTACAAGAAGCGGAAGCTTATGAGCAGGAAGTCGTTGCCCGCGCCAATGGCGAGGCGCAACGCTTCACCCTGGTTTATAACGAATACCGGCAAGCTAAGAGCGTCACGCGCCAGCGCATCTATTTGGAAACGATGGAAAAGATATTGGCCGGCATGAACAAGGTTTTGATTGATTCTTCGGCCAGTGGCGGGCAAGGCGTCGTGCCGTATTTGCCACTACCTGAGCTGAACAAACGCCGCCAAGGGGGTACCGGACAATGAGTGGACGGGCCAAACTACTCCTACTCGGCGTCGCCATCGTGGTCGCCGTCATCTTAGTGTTGAGTTCGACGTATAAAGTAACCGAATATCAGCAAGCTATTTTGCTTCAGTTCGGCGAACCGAGACAAGTCGTCAACGCCTATGGCGAAGACGAGCCAGGTCTGCGCTGGAAGACACCTTTCGTTCAAAATGTGGAATATTTTGACAAGCGCATTCTGGATTTCGACGCTCAGTCGGAAGAGGTCATTCTCGGGGATCAGAAACGCCTCGTCGTCGATTCATATTTGCGCTATCGCATCACCGACCCACTGCTGTTTTTCCAAACGGTCGGGTCGGAGGCAATCGCCCGCAGCCGCCTTGGTGCGGTTCTCAACGCCGCTACCCGCCAGGTGCTGGGCACGGTTGAGCTGATAACCGTATTGTCCGGCGAGCGGGGCAATTTGATGCTCCAAATTCTTGAGCAGGTGAACCGCCAATCGACGAGTTTCGGTGTCGATGTTATCGATGTGCGTATCCGCCGTGCCGATTTGCCGGTCGAGAACAGCCAAGCGGTTTATCGACGCATGCAAACTGAACGAGATCGCGAAGCCAAGGAATTTCGCGCTCAGGGTGATGAAGAATCTCAGCGCATTAAGTCCCGCGCTGATAAGGAAAGAACCATCTTGTTGGCTAACGCCAAACGAGAGTCGGAAATTGTCCGTGGCCAGGGCGATGCCTTGGCTGTAAAGATCTTTGCCGATGCTTTCGACCAGGACGAGGATTTTTTCTCTTTTTACCGGTCGATGCAAGCTTATGAGCGGGCACTGGGCGCCGATGACACCACTCTGGTTCTTTCGCCAGACAGCGAATTTTTCCGCTTCTTTGGCAATATTTACGATCGAGAGGCGGGCGCGGAGCTCAAATAGGCACTGCTCGCCCAACATCCGCTTATCATCTTATTCGTCGTTGCCGGGGCGCGCTTCCACGTTCCCTAGAGGTCGGAATTGTCAGAATTCTCGCTTGCTCTGCTTACCGCAATCGGCCTGGTATTCGTCATCGAGGGCGTAGTTTATTCGCTTTTTCCCAATGGGATGAAACGCATGATGATGGTAGCTCTCACGCTACCTTCAAACCGCCTGCGTTCCGTTGGCCTGACCATGGCGCTGGTTGGTTTCGCAATTGTATGGCTGGTACGCTGAAGTTAACTGCAATTTGATACCGCGTGGTTCTTTCCAGCGCCGACTAGCTGCCCTATCCTAGGAATATGTTGCCGCGCCCAATTTAAACTCCACTTGCCGCCAGTGCCGGAGGATGACCGATGGGCTCGACCTGGATATACAGCCCCCGTCGGTTATTCAGCCCGCCAAGGACATATAGTATGAGCGCTGCTTATCGCTTGCTGATCGCCGGTTTGATTGTCTGGACGGTGTTGCTTACTTTGCCGGGCCCTGGCGCCGCGCGCTCAGCGCCCGACAGTTTCGCCGACTTGGTCGAGAAGCTCACTCCCGCCGTGGTGAACATCGCCACATCATTTAGCGCGGAATCCAAATCGAAGGAATCACCGTTCGGAGAGTTGCCACCCGGCACGCCGCCTGAAGAATTTTACGAATTTTTTAATCGCCGGGGAGGAGCCCCGACGCAACCAATTACTTCACTGGGCTCCGGTTTTATCATTGACCCAAGCGGACTGGTGGTTACCAACAATCACGTAATCGCAGATGCCGATGAAATCACCGTCGTTCTGAACGACAACTCTCGCCTCAATGCAAAAGTAATCGGGCGCGACCCAAAAACGGATTTGGCTCTGCTCAAAGTCGAAAGCGGAAAAATTTTGCCGTTTGTCCAATTTGGCAATTCCGATGGCGCAAGAGTGGGTGACTGGGTTATTGCGATCGGCAATCCGTTTGGGCTTGGCAACACGGTTACGGCGGGCATTCTTTCGGCGCGTGGTCGCGATATCAATGCCGGCCCCTACGATGATTTTCTGCAAACCGACGCGCCCATCAATCGGGGGAATTCCGGCGGGCCGATGTTCGATATGAACGGCAAGGTGATCGGTGTGAACACTCTTATTTATTCACCGTCAGGCGGCAGTGTGGGAATCGGGTTCGCAACTCCGTCGGCCATCGTCGGCCCGGTCATCGCTCAGCTACGCGAGTTCGGCCAGACCAGGCGCGGGTGGCTCGGCGTGCGCATCCAATCTGTCTCGCCCGAAATCGCTGAAAGCCAGCAATTGGCGGCCACTACGGGTGCGCTCGTCGCGGCGGTTATTGAGCATAGTCCGGCCGCGGCTGGTGGTATTCTGCAAGGCGACATCATCTTGCGCTTTGACGGGCAAGATGTATCGAGCCGCCGTGCCCTGCCACGCATTGTCGCCGACACATTGGTGGGCAGTTCGGTTCCGGTGATCGTGTGGCGCGAAGGCGAGCATGTGCCGCTCGACGTTACCATCGGCCGCCTTGAAGAATATGAACTGGCCAATGCCACCGCGGCGCGGGCCGGCGCGCCATTGGAAATGGAATTTGCTTCGGTTGGTCTTACGCTTGCCCATATTACCGCAGAACTTCGGGAGAAATATTCGCTCGCCGACGAGTCAACGGGAGTTGTCGTCACAGGTGTGAGCGAGGATATCGGTGAGCACGCCGATCTTGTGCCCGGCGATTTGATTGTTGGATTTGGTTCGGACAGGATTACAGACCTGTCCGACTTTCGCCTGCTTTTAGATATGCAGCGTCAGTCCGATTCCGCGAGCATCGTGCTGTTTCGTCAACGCGGCGATAAGAGCGAATTTATAACCGTCGAGATCAATCGAGGCTGAATCTGGGCACGCGCGCGAATATTTTTCCCGACGGCCTGATTGCACCGTTTGATGCGCTGCGTGCAACGGGCAAACGGGCCGCAGAAATCATTGCGCCGCCGTACGACGTGATAACCACCGAAGAAGCGCTAAAACTGGCGGCCGGAAAACCGGCAAATTTTCTCCATGTATCTCGGGCTGAGATCGACTTCCCTTTCGGCACGGATTCACATAGCCCAGAAATATATCGCCGTGCCGCGCAAAATCTTGACGCCCTGATCGACAGCGGCGCCATGGTTCGCGCTTCCCACCCCACATATTTTGTCTATCGCATGCATATATCCGGCCACACCCAGACCGGCCTTGTCGGCGGCGCTTCGATCGCGGCGTACGAGGCTGGAGTGATCAAGCGTCATGAGTTGACCCGGCCCGACAAGGAGGATGACCGGGTTAAACATATGGAAGCACTAAACGCCCAGACCGGCCCGGTGCTGCTCGCCCATCGGCCTAACGCCATGCTCGCCATGGCGCTAGAGGCCATTACGCAACGGGACGATCCGCCAGAGATCGATGTTACAGCAGAGGACGGTGTGCGCCATATTTTGTGGCAAATAGACGGGGATGAAACGCTAAAGAGGATTCAAAGCGCGGTCGACGCGGTGGAGGCACTCTATATCGCGGACGGACACCACCGCTCCGCAGCCGCCGCTCGGGTTGCCGCCACCCGCCGCGCCGCACATCCTGGTCACCACGACACCAGCCCGGCGCGGGAGCGCTTTCTTGCTGTATTGTTTCCAAGCGATCAGCTTTTGATTCTGGCCTACAACAGAATTGTGCGGTGTCTCGGAACAATAGACGAGGCCGCGTTGTTGGAGTGCCTAAACTCGAAATACACTGTCCATAGTGCCGCCGCGCCCGTTCGCCCAAATCGTCCAGCGCAAATTGGCATATGCCTGAACTCGGGATGGAAACTGCTTGAACCGCGCCTCTTGCCTTCCAAACAGGCTCCTGTCCTCGAACGCCTCGATGTTTCTTTGCTTACCAACAATATTCTGCAGCCCTTGTTGGAAATTGGCGACCCGCGGACCGACCCGCGCCTCGATTTCGTCGGCGGCGCCGACGCGCCAGAGCGCATTGAGGCAAAAGTGCAAAGCGGAGAAGCGGCAACCGGCTTCACACTTTACCCCACAGCCATGGACGAATTGATGGCGGTCGCCGACGGCGGACAAATTATGCCGCCAAAATCAACTTGGTTCGAACCCAAACTTGCCGATGGCCTTGTTGCCTATCTGATCGATTGATTCGATACCTCCGCCGCAGGCGGCCCGCCGAATCGTCCGCTGACGCGCGATCGGCAATAACCCGACTCGGAGCTGAAACTTGGGTGCGCGTGGAGTGAATTTTGAAGGCGACCCCATTCTGATTGTCGGTGGGCCCACGGCTAGCGGCAAATCGGCGCTCGCACTTGATCTAGCATTGCGATTGCGCGGCGTTGTGATCAATGCCGATAGCATGCAGGTCTATCAAGAACTGCGTATCTTGAGCGCGCGTCCGACCCTTGCCGACGAGGAGCGTGCGCCGCACCGACTTTATGGCACATTGCCTGCACGCGAACGTTGCTCGGCAGGACGCTGGTGCGATATGGCGTTGGCCGAGATTGCCGACGCGCAGACGAAACAGCTCCTGCCTATTTTGGTCGGCGGCACGGGGCTATACTTTCGTTCTTTGCTCAAGGGTTTGGCGCCCGTGCCTCCTGTCCCAAAAGGCCTTCGCGACGCCGCAGCGAAGCTTCACTCGGAAGTTGGCGCAGCTGAATTTCACCGCCTATTGGCAGTCCGTGACCCTGACGGCGCGGCGCGAATTCATCCCGCCAACACTCAGCGGGTGTTGCGCGCATATGAAGTATTTGAGGCAACAGGAAAGAGCCTTGGAGAATGGCAAAATGAACAAGCTGGTGAGGTCGGCTATGCGGGGAAATTCGCTGCCTTGGTGCTTGAGCCACCGCGGGAATTGCTTTACGCGGCCTGCGATATCAGGTCTGAATTCATGGCGGAGGCAGGCGGCATCGAGGAGACGGCGGCGCTTCTCAGCCTAGAGCTCGACTCGGAGCTTCCGATCATGAAGGCGCTCGGCGTGCGGGAATTCGCTGCTTTTCTTAGCGGCGACGCGACGCGGGATGAGGCGGTCGAAAATTTGTGCCGGGCGACGCGACACTATGCCAAGCGGCAGGAGACTTGGTTCCGCCACCAAATGGCGGGAGCGAAACGCGTTTCCGTACGTTATGCCGGCGCGCAGGACGAAAATATCATAGAGATTGCCGCAGCGCTGCTGAGCCAGACAACGTCCGGCCGGCGGTCAAAATGAGAAAGGATTTCGCTCATGGTCACACTGATTTCGGCACCGTCGATTATCGAATCCGAAGGCAACAAGCCCAAAGTCATCAAAGATTATGTCGGGCGCGTAAATTCTCGAACTCGAGAAGCCAGCGTGGCTCGCATGAACAGTCCCACAGGTTGGGAGGAGCCGGGCCAAACGCCGGAATTCGACGAATATACATTGGTCCTCGCCGGTATCCTCAGAGTTTCCACTAAAGAAGGAAACATCGACGTGGCTGCAGGCCAAGCCGTGATCGCAAACAAAGGCGAATGGGTGCGCTATAGCAGTCCGTATGAAAGTGGCGCTGATTATGTCGCCGTCTGCGTGCCGGCGTTCGGTCCGGAGAGCGTCAAACACGACCCATGAACAAACCAAACCCATCGCGAAATGGCGGACAACCGCGCACGCTATTGACCGGTGACGGACGAGGTTCTAGTTTGCTCAGCCCCGGTGAGACGACCCGGGAATCAGCTCGCCGGCTGCCTTAAGAGGGCGCGCCGATGCGGGCATCATGCGCTTGTGGGGATTGAATCGTGGATACGGATAAGGGTACAAACGGGCAGCGAATGAACGGATCTGAAATGATCGTTCGTTGTCTTACCGAATTGGGTGTCGAGGTGATATTCGGCTATCCGGGCGGTGCGGTGCTTCCGATCTATGATGCATTGTACAAGCAAAACAATATTCGTCATATTTTGGTGCGGCACGAGCAAGGCGCCCTGCACGCAGCCGAAGGCTATGCGCGCTCAACCGGGCGCGTCGGTGTCGCGCTAGTCACTTCTGGGCCGGGCGCCACGAACAGCGTCACAGGCCTTGCCGACGCACTGATGGATAGTATTCCGCTGGTCTGCCTGACCGGGCAGGTGCCGACCCATATGATCGGCAACGATGCCTTTCAAGAAGCAGACACAGTGGGCATCACGCGGCCCTGCACCAAGCATAATTACCTGGTGAAATCGGTGGCGGACTTACCGCGCCTCATTCACGAGGCGTTTTATGTCGCTAGCGCCGGGCGGCCCGGCCCAGTGGTAATTGACCTGCCCAAGGACGTGGTCATGGCGGACGGAGAATATTGTGAAGGGGCGCATTCGAACATGACAGCGCACCGCTCCTATCGCCCCCGGACGGAGCCTGACGATGCGGCCGTGGAAGCCGCAATTGATCTCATCGCCAAGGCCGAGCGGCCGATATTTTATACTGGCGGCGGTATCATTAATTCGGGGCCGTCTGCTTCCAAAGCGCTGACCCGCCTCGTGCGCGAG
Source organism: Pseudomonadota bacterium (assembly GCA_027624955.1). Lineage (NCBI taxonomy): Bacteria > Pseudomonadati > Pseudomonadota > Pseudomonadota bacterium. Next base: position 10,833 of record JAQBTG010000053.1, on the reverse strand, counting down.
ACTGGCTATCCGATCACCAGCACGCTCATGGGACTGGGCGCCTACCCGGCGTCCGACCCGCAATTTCTCGGTATGCTCGGCATGCATGGAACATATGAAGCCAATATGGCGATGGCGGAATGCGACGTCATGATTGCGCTTGGCGCGCGCTTCGACGATCGGGTTACCGGACGCCTCAGCGACTTTTCCAAAGGCTCGAAAAAAATTCAAGTCGATATCGACCCATCTTCGATCAACAAGAATGTTCCGGTGGACATCAGCATTGTTGGTGATGTCGGCAAGGTGCTGGCTGCGATGGTCGCGAAATGGAAAAAGCCAAGCGGCGGCAAATCGGACGCGCTCGCGCCTTGGTGGCGCCAAATCGAGGAATGGCGTGCCCGCGATTGCCTGCGCTTCAGCCAGAAGGGCGACATCATCAAACCGCAATACGCCTTGCAGCGGCTCTATGAACTGACCAAAGATCATGATGTCTATTTCACGACGGAAGTTGGACAACATCAGATGTGGGCAGCGCAATACCTCAAATTCGAGGAGCCCAATCGCTGGATGACGTCAGGCGGTCTCGGCACGATGGGCTATGGCTTTCCCGCCGCAATCGGCGTGCAAGTGGCCCATCCGGATGCGCTGGTGATCGACGTTGCGGGCGAAGCTTCCTTGATGATGAACATTCAAGAATTGTCGACCATGATGCAACACCGCCTGCCGGTGAAGACATTCATCTTGAACAACCATTATATGGGTATGGTGCGCCAGTGGCAGGAGTTGTTCCATGGCGGTCGCTACGCCGAAAGCTACATGGAATCCTTGCCCGATTTTGTAAAATTGGCCGAATCCTTCGGTGCCAACGGCCTCCAGATCAGCAAACCTGAAGAAGTGGACGACGCGATCCGCACCATGATCGAGACGCCGGGCCCGTTCATCGCTGATATTCAGGTCGAAAAGACTGAAAATGTTTATCCAATGATTCCGGGCGGCGCGGCGCATTACGAAATGAAGCTTGGCCCGGATCACGGCGAACTTGAAGAAAATGCCGAAGACGGCATGGTGCTGGTGTGATCAAATTTGCGCCTGCGGCATTTGCCCGAATGGCGTCGCTTGATAAATGGAATGTGCCTTGGCTGAGCCGATAGAAACGCACACGATCTCAGTGCTGGTCGACAACGAGCCGGGCGTGCTGGCGCGTGTCATCGGCCTGTTTTCCGGACGCGGCTACAATATCGAGAGCTTGACCGTCGCCGAAGTGGAATCAGCCGCCGGGCTGTCGCGCATAAACCTGGTCACTTCGGGTCCGCCCATGATCATAGAGCAGATTAAAGCGCAGCTGGATCGCCTCGTACCAGTGCATAGAGTCAGTGACCTCACCGAGGAGGGCCCTCATGTCGAGCGCGAACTCGCGTTGATCAAGGTGGTGTCTACGGGCGAGGCGCGCGTGGAATCGCTGCGCATTGCGGATATATTCCGCGCGCATGTGGTGGACAGCGAGAACGATTCATTCGTTTTCGAGATGACCGGCAAACCGGCGAAGGTTAATGCCTTTATCCGACTCATGGAATCGTTGGGACTGACCGAAGTTTCGCGCACCGGCGTCGTCGCCTTGTTGCGCGGAAAAAACTCGATCTGATCCAGCGGCCATCTTACTCATCAGAAGGACTGAAAAAATGCGTGTTTATTACGATCGTGATGCCGATGTGAACCTCATCAAAGGCAAAAAAGTCGTCATCGTCGGCTATGGCAGCCAGGGTTTTGCCCATGCCAACAATCTCAAGGACAGCGGCACCAAAGAGGTAGCTGTAGCGCTCCGGCCCGATTCTTCCAGTATCGGCAAGGCGGAATCAGCCGGTCTTCGAGTCATGCCGCTCGACGAGGCGGCAAGATGGGGCGACGTAGTCATGATGCTGACGCCGGACGAATTACAGGGCGAGATGTGGCGAGATACCTTGCGGGATAATTTGCGCGAGGGCGTGGCTCTGGCGTTTGCGCATGGCCTTAATATTCATTATCGCCTGATCGAACCCCGGCCAGATCTGGATGTATTTATGGTCGCCCCGAAGGGGCCGGGGCACACGGTGCGCTCCGAATACGAACTTGGGCGCGGCGTCCCATGCTTGTTGGCGGTCGCCCAAAATCCCTCCGGGAATGCGACGGAAATAGGTCTCTCCTACGCTGCAGCGATCGGCGGAGGACGTTCTGGAGTGATCGAAACGACATTCCGTGAAGAAACGGAAACTGATCTGTTTGGCGAACAGGTCGTGCTATGCGGTGGCCTAACTTCGCTGATCAAGAATGCTTTCGAGACTCTCGTGGAGGCCGGCTATGCACCCGAAATGGCCTATTTCGAATGCGTGCACGAAGTGAAGTTGATCGTCGACCTGATTTATGAAGGCGGCATCGCCAACATGCGCTATTCGATTTCCAATACGGCCGAATATGGCGATTACTCTCGTGGTCCCAAGGTGATCGATGCATCGACGCGGGCGCGCATGAAAACTATTTTGGACGATATCCAGTCGGGCCGCTTCGCCACCGAATGGATGCAAGAAAATAACGCCGGTCAACCGAGCTTCAAAGCAATGCGGCGGCGCGAAGCCGAGCACCCAATTGAGGAAATCGGTGAAAAATTGCGCGAAATGATGCCTTGGATAGGCGAAGCGCGGCTTGTGGATAAGTCTAAAAATTGATGCCGCGATAGATTGATTGGCCCAAATAAGCGCTTGTGGCGGTTAGAAAATCATTGCTTCTGACCACCTAAAAGGCGTAATTTTTGAAAATTCGGCTGATTGAACATGGTGTAGAGTATTTATGCGTGGATTCTGCGCGCAAATTTCTCACCTGTTTTTGATTTGTTCGCTTGGCGGCGAAAGCCGCATGGAGTAGTCAAAGCGACCCTGACGATGAAGAAATACGCCCGCAATCAAGCGATAAAGTCCGGTTTTCCGCCGAGCGACACTGGTGGCGTGCGATTGCGCGTGAATCTTGGCGCCGGCGGCTCGATTGGTCTGCGACTTACTTTCCCCAGGCGGTGACGCTGAGAGATCAGCAGCCGTTTGGGGAGCGTTTGTTTTAACCTGTCGCAAACCAAAAATAGGGGTCAAGGTCATGACCGAGAATAGGAATCTGGTCCGAATATTCGATACAACTATGCGCGACGGCGAACAATCGCCTGGCGCATCCATGAATCTCGAAGAAAAATTACGTATTGCCGAAGTGCTTGAAGATATGGGCGTCCATATCATCGAGGCGGGTTTTCCCATCGCCTCCAATGGCGATTTCGAGGCGGTCAACGAAGTGGCGAAGATTGTCACCGAAAGCATTGTTTGTGGTTTAGCGCGTGCCGGACGCAAGGATGTCGAGCGCGCTGCGGCGGCACTAGAACCTGCAAAACAAAAGCGTATCCATACCTTCATCGCCACCAGCCCGCTGCATATGCGGGTAAAATTGCAGATGGAGCCGGACGATGTGCACCGCGCGGTTGTCGACAGCGTAAGCCTAGCGCGGAACTATACCGACGATGTGGAATGGTCGTGCGAAGACGGCACCCGTAGCGATCATGATTTCCTCTGCCGCTGCGTCGAATCCGCCATCAAAGCCGGCGCCACCACCGTCAATATCCCTGATACCGTCGGTTATGCGGTCCCCGACGAATATGCCGCGCTCATCCGCATGCTGATGGACCGCGTGCCCAACATCGACAAGGCCGTAGTTTCGGTGCATTGCCACAATGATCTCGGTTTGGCGGTGGCCAATTCGCTGGCCGCCTTACGGGCTGGTGCGCGGCAGGTAGAGTGCACCATCAACGGCTTAGGCGAGCGTGCCGGCAATGCGGCGATGGAAGAAATCGTCATGGCCATGCGCACGCGCCACGATTTGCTCAAGTTAGACTGCGGCATCCGCACTGAAAAAATTATGCGCGCGTCGCGTCTGGTATCACAGATCACCGGCTTCGTGGTGCAACCCAACAAAGCTATCGTCGGCGCCAATGCTTTCGCCCATGAAGCGGGTATTCACCAGGACGGCGTGCTCAAAGACGCTCAAACCTACGAGATCATGACTCCGGGGTCGGTGGGGCTGAAGAAATCAACACTGGTGATGGGCAAACATTCGGGGCGCCACGCCTTCCGTGAAAAACTACGCGAATTGGGATACGACGAATTCGGTGACAACGCCCTCCAAGAGGCGTTTACGCGATTCAAGGATCTCGCCGATCAAAAAAAGGAAATTTTTGACGAGGACATTCTTGCCCTGGTCGATGATGAAATCGGCCGTGGGAGCGAACGGATCGGCTTTGTTTCACTGGCGATCAATTGCGGCTCGGATGGGCCGCAGCAGGCAACGCTCAAATTGTCGGTCGATGGCGTAGAAAAAATTTCCACTGCGCACGGGACCGGTCCGGTAGACGCCACGTTCAATGCGATCAAGGACATCTTTCCGCATGAAGCGGAGTTGCAGCTCTATCAGGTCCACGCGGTGACCGAAGGCACCGACGCACAAGCCGATGTGACCGTACGCTTGAAAGAGAATGGACGGATGGTCAACGGCCAAGGCGCACATATCGACACTCTCGTGGCGTCGGCCCGCGCCTATGTGCACGCCTTGAACAAGCTCTTGGTCAAGCGGCAAAAAACTGCGCCGGCCGCGCTCACGGCCTGATCGTGCGCAATAGCGGATTGGCATCGCAACCTCACACCGCGCTTTTTCACAGGCGCGGTGGGAATATCATGTCTCAAACAACTGGCGGGAAGCGCTGATGTTTTCGAAACTTACAGGTTTTCTTTCTGCCGATATGGCAATCGACCTTGGCACCGCGAATACGCTTGTCTATGTGAAAGGACAGGGAATCGTCTTGAACGAACCCTCCGTGGTCGCGATCGCTAGTTGGAAGGGCAAAAAGCAAGTTCTGGCGGTCGGCGAAGAGGCCAAGCTGATGCTTGGCCGCACACCCGGAAACATCGAAGCCATCCGCCCGCTCCGCGACGGCGTGATCGCAGATTTTGAAATTGCCGAGGAAATGATCAAACATTTCATTCGCAAAGTGCACAATCGGCGCAGCTTCGCCAGCCCACAAGTCATCGTCTGCGTGCCCTCAGGCTCAACGGCGGTGGAGCGCCGCGCCATTCAGGAATCAGCCGAGAGCGCAGGCGCGCGCCGCGTGTTCCTCATCGAAGAACCGATGGCAGCAGCAATCGGCGCGGGGTTGCCAGTGACAGAGCCCACAGGTTCGATGGTTGTCGATATCGGTGGCGGAACCACAGAAGTGGCCGTGCTATCCCTTGGCGGCATCGTTTATTCGCGCTCGGTGCGGGTGGGCGGCGACAAGATGGACGAAAGCATTATTGCCTATGTGCGGCGCAATCATAATCTGCTGCTCGGCGAATCGAGCGCCGAGCGCATAAAACAGAAAATAGGTACCGCCTGTCCGCCCGACGACGGCAACGGCCAATCACTGGACATCAGAGGCCGTGATCTGATGAACGGGGTACCCAAGGAAATCGTCGTTACACAGCGGCAAATCGCTGAGAGCCTGGCCGAACCGGTGGGCGCGATTATCGACGCGGTCAAGGTGGCGCTCGAGAATACGGCGCCTGAATTGGCGGCCGATATCGTCGACAAGGGTATCGTACTAACAGGTGGTGGCGCGTTACTGGGAAATCTCGATTATGTTCTGCGCCACGCCACGGGACTGCCAGTATCCATCGCAGATGAGCCACTTTCCTGCGTTGCCATGGGGACTGGGCGATGCCTGGAAGAAATGAAAACGCTCAAGCACGTCTTGCATGAGGCTTACTAAAGATCGAGTTGGAACTTCGGCGCCGACATTTGGCGCAGAGTCGTTGGAGGAACTAAGTGCGGGCCTACCGCGGACGCGCCCTATTATTGGCCCTGCCGCTGAAATCGGTGGTTCAGCGTTTTTCCTTTGCGCTTCTCGTGGGCGCCGCTCTCACTGTCATGATCCTCAGTCGGGCAGAACCACAGCTGGTCGACAATATGCGCGGCGCGGTCAGCGACGGTGCCGCGCCCATACTCGAATTTTTTTCACACCCAGCCGCTTCCGTCGCTTCCTTCATCGAGGAAATTGATGCCTTGCTGGAGGTGCATGATAAAAATGCGGTGTTGGAGGAACAAAACTCCGCCCTGCTGAAATGGCAGTCGGTTGCCGAGAAATTCTCCCATGAGAATGAAGAGCTTCGGCGCTTGCTTCACGTGGTGCCAGACCCGGAAGCTAGCTTTGTTACAGCCCGCGTTATTTCGGATTCTGGCGGGCCCTTTGTCCGCACCGTCTTGATTAATGCAGGCAAGAACGATCGAGTGCGAAAGGGCCAAGCCGTCATCAATAGCGAAGGCCTCACCGGCCGTGTTGTGTCGGCAGGCCGACACAGCGCGCGCATTCTGCTTCTGACAGATTTGAATTCCCGCATTCCTGTGGTTATGGAATCAAGTCGGGAAAAAGCGGTCCTGGCGGGCGACAATACACACCACCCGCGTCTGGAATTCCTCGCTGTCGACGCCCGAGTTAATGTTGGTGACCGCATCGTGACGTCGGGCCAAGGCGGAATCTTTCCACCCGGCCTGCCCGTGGGCGTCGTTTCACTGGTGAGCGAGGAGCGAGCGCTGGTACAGCCATATGTCAATTGGGACCGGCTTGAGCATGTCACCGTGTTGGACTACACCTTGCCGGGGTTCCTACCTGAGACGAAGCGCGCCGGGCGGATCGGGGCTCTCAGATGAGGGTCGCGACGTGGATGGAGCGCTCCGAGTTACAACTGCGTGGCCTTACTCCGTTTACCATTACGTTGCTCCTGGTTCTCGCCTCCGCCGTGCCGTGGCACATCCCGACCTTTGCGCCGATCACCCCGGCGTTCGCGGCGATGGCCATTTACTATTGGAGCATCTACCGACCTGACAAGTTGCCCTATGCCGCTACCTTTTGCTTGGGCCTGTTGCATGATTTGTTAACCGGAACACCGCTCGGACTCACGGCACTCACATATTTGCTGGTACAGGGCGTTTTGAGTTCGCAACGTACCTTTTTTCACGGCAAACCATTTTTAGTCGTTTGGTGGGGATTTTCATTGGTGATGCCCGGGATGGCTCTGGTCAGTTGGGTCATCGCCTCGCTTTATTTCAATACCCTTCTCCCACCGACGCAATTTATCGTTCAGGCGATTCTTACTGTGCTGCTATACCCCTTGTTCGGGTTGCTGTTCAGCGCGCTTCACCGACACATGATTCGAGGCAATTGAGGTGCAGGGCGAAACCGGCCGGACCAAGCACTTCACGCGCCGTGCCATAATTTTGGGCAGTGCTCAAACATTGTTGCTCGCGGGGCTGGCTGGCCGCATGTACCAATTGCAGGTGCTGGAATCGGATCGCTATAAGATATTGGCGGACGAGAATCGCATCAACATGCAACTCTTACCGCCGCCACGCGGACGCATCTTTGATCGCTTCGGCCGGCCCCTTGCGGTCAACCAACTGAATTATCGCCTGGTTATTGTGCCTGAGCAGGCCGGCGATCTGGAGCGCTCGCTTGCCGAGCTTGGCTTGCTGATTCGGATCGAAACTCATGAACGGGAGCGAATATTGCGCGAAGCGCAGCGCAAACGCAATTTCGTCCCCATCACGGTGCGCGAGAACCTGACTTGGGAGGAAGTTTCGCGCATCGAAGTGAATGCGCCGGACCTGCCAGGCACGATGATCGATGTTGGCCAAACCAGGCACTATGTGGCGGGTGAGGAGACGGCGCATATCATCGGCTATGTCGGCGCCGTTTCTGAAAAGGAACTGGCGGGTGATCCGGTTCTGGCCTTGCCGGGATTCCGTATTGGCAAAAATGGCGCCGAGAAAATTTTTGAAACTGCTTTGCGCGGCAAGGCGGGTTCACGCCAAGTCGAGGTCAACGCCTTTGGCCGCATCATTCGTGAATTGCGGCGTGATGAGGGCCAACCTGGTGATGACCATATCCTCACCATAGACATGGGCCTGCAGGAATACACAAACGCTCGAATCAGTCATGAAAGCGCGGCAGCGGTCGTTGTCGATGTGCATTCGGGCGAAGTCCTGGCGCTGGTCTCGGCACCGAGTTTCAACCCCAACAGCTTCACGACAGGCATCAGCCAAACCGATTGGAATGCGTTGATGGCCAATCCACGATTTCCGCTCATCAACAAAGCGATTTCAGGACAATATTCACCGGGCTCGACATTCAAGCCGATCGTCGCGCTCGCGGCGTTGGATGGCGACATCATTAATCCAAATCAGAAATTCTTATGCTCAGGATATACGGAACTCGGAAACCGTCGATTTTATTGCTGGAAGCGCGGCGGACACGGCATGATGGACATGAACTCCGGCATAGCCCAGTCCTGTGACGCCTATTTCTATGAAGTGGCAAAGCGGGTGGGCGTGGACACTATCGCAGTCATGGCGCGACGCTTCGGATTGGGTGAGAGACTCGGAATCGAACTGCCCTCAGAACAGAAGGGATTGATCCCGACAAAAGATTGGAAACTGGCTGTTCATGGCGTTCCGTGGCAAAAAGGAGAGACTCTGGTTATCGGTATTGGCCAGGGATTTGTGCTGACTACCCCGCTCCAGCTTGCCGTTATGACGGCCCGAATCGCCAATGGAGGAATCGCGGTCCTACCAAAACTGGTGCGCGAGACGCAACGCGTCGGCCGCCGACTACCGGACACGCGCGAGCCATTTCCTTCACTGGGGCTCTCGGCGGCGCATCTCGCGATCGTGCAAAAGGGCATGTTCGACGTCACCAACAGCCCGCGCGGCACGGCCTATCGCGCACGAATCGAGGAGCCGGGCATGGCCATGGCCGGAAAGACCGGTAGCGTACAGATAAAACGCATCACCAAGGCGGAACGCGAGCGTGGCGTGAGTAAAAACGAGGACCGTGTCTGGAAAGACCGCGACCACGCGCTTTTTATTGGCTATGCACCGGTTAATTCGCCGCGCTATGCGGTCTCCGTGGTGGTCGAGCATGGTGGCGGCGGTGCGAAAACGGCAGCACCGATCGCTCGCGATATCCTGCGCGAGGTACAGCGCCGCGACCCGGCGCGCCGCGGACCTGAAGAAAATATCGTCCTCGATATGACTGCAGCGGTCTGATCATGGCCGTTCACGAATCATTCGACGGTGGCCGCACGGGCATGAGCCTGCTGGACCGCGTGCTGCAGATAAATCTGATTCTCGTCCTTCTCATTTGTCTACCCGCTCTGGTCGGCTTCGCCATGCTTTATTCGGCCGCTGGCGGGGATATGGAGCCCTGGGCGGCACGCCAGATTATCCGCTTCGGCTTTGGCCTGGTCATCATGTTCGGCACGGCGCTGGTGGATATCCGGTTCTGGCTTAAATCGGCCTATTTTATCTATGCTGGCGCCTTTGCACTTCTCGTCGGTGTGGAGTTGATAGGCGACTCGGCGATGGGCGCCCAGCGCTGGGTGGATATCGGCCCGCTCCAGCTTCAGCCTTCAGAAATAATGAAAATCGCGCTGGTCATGGCGTTGGCGCGCTATTTTCACACGGTAGCGATCGAAGATATGAAGCGTAATACGGCCCTCATACCACCGCTCATCTTGATCCTTGCGCCGGCGGCACTCGTTCTACGCCAGCCTGACTTAGGCACGGCAGCGTTGCTCGTCACCAGCGGCGCCATGATGCTGTTTCTTGCTGGTCTTAAATTGTGGAAACTGGGCGTCGCTTTTGTTGGGCTTATTGGCGCTATCCCTGTGGCCTGGCAGTTCTTACGCGACTATCAAAAAACCCGAATTCTCACTTTCATTAACCCCGAGAGCGACCCGCTTGGCGCCGGCTATCATATCATGCAATCAAAAATCGCCTTCGGTTCAGGCGGTATATTCGGTAAGGGCTTTTTGGGCGGCACTCAGAGCCATCTTAATTTTCTACCTGAGAAGCAAACCGATTTCGTCTTCACCATGCTGGCCGAGGAGTTCGGCCTGGTCGGCGGCATCGCTCTCCTTCTGCTGTACTTCGCCTTGATAGCTTACGGCACCGTAGTTTCGCTGCGCTGCAACAGTCAGTTCGGCCGCATGTTAGGAATGGGCGTCATCGCAACTTTCTTCCTCTACATTTTCATCAATATGGCAATGGTGATGGGATTGGTGCCGATTGTCGGTGTGCCGTTGCCGCTCATTTCGTACGGCGGCAGCGCCATGTTGACGCTGCTGTTCGGTTTTGGCTTGGTGCTCAATGTCTACATACATCGCGACGTACAGATTGGCCGACGGCTGCATCACATCCGCGCCTAGCCTTGATTTACGACTTTGTTATTGGAACCCCTTCAAACGCCGAACTGCCAAGGCCGCTGGCTGGTTGACAAAGGCCTAGTGCTTTGCGATATCCAGCGTCGGCGGGCGCATAGCTCAGTTGGTAGAGCAGCTGACTCTTAATCAGCGGGTCACAGGTTCGAGTCCTGTTGCGCCCACCATTTTATCATTTATAATCAACTATTTATAAAAATACCCTAATAGGCCATTTTTTTCTGGCAACCATATGGCAACCACCGTGACTGATTTCAGGGCGCTTGTGATGTGGATTTCCGCTGGGTAGCGCCGATAGATTTCCACTCTCGCAAACGCCACATTCGTGCCGCTGCGTCAAAGCAGCATAGATGCTTGGCTAAATATGCGGGGATCCGGGTCCCTTTCCAACAAATCCCAATGAAGTCCCCAAGTGCGCATGACCCGGGCGTCCAAAAAAGCCCCCGTGGTCCATGAGCCGCGGCCCTTGGACAGTTGTCAACGCCGGAGCAAAAGTACACCACTGGCCGGAGTAATAATGCATCACTGGGGCGGCGTAAAATTG